>CAXRFY010000184.1:0-4028 GCA_964229925.1 Schleiferiaceae bacterium | reverse complement strand
CACTGAATCCCCAAGAGGTCCGCTTGCTACGGCACCTCATTTTGCTGCCCCCCGGTCGCTCTGCGGACATTGGGGAAATAGACCTCTTACTTGAAATGGAGGACAAGTCCTGGGAAAACCAGCGTAAAATCCGATCCAAGTCTTTGGCGCATATCAATACTAAAGCAGAAGAACTTCTGGGTTACCGAGACTTTGTACTGCGCGTTCCGCACCCAGAAGACAAGCGAGCCCGCTTGTACCACATTTCACCGGAATACCGAAATGTCGCGACAACCTTGCTCCGACACGTGTAACTTCATCCTATGGTTCTACTTAACTACACCGACAACGGCGTCATGTGTTTGGCGCTGAATCGCCCCAGCACCTACAATGCCTTCAACCGCGATATGGCGCTCACACTCCAAGAACTCTTGGATCAAGGGGCCGCAGATGACGACGTTCGGGCCATTTTGCTCACGGGCGAGGGCAAGGCCTTTTGCAGCGGGCAGGATTTGAGCGAGGCCATTGATCCTGAGGGTCCCGGCTTGGACCGAATCCTCTCCGAACACTACAACCCCCTGGTTCGAAAAATGCGCGCGCTCCCCACGCCCATCGTCGTGGCCGTCAATGGCGTAGCCGCAGGCGCCGGGGCCAACCTCGCCCTGGCGGGAGATGTAGTCGTGGCCGCGGAGAATGCCAGTTTCATTCAGGCCTTCTCCAAAATTGGACTGATCCCTGACACGGGAGGAACACTTACGCTTCCCCGTCTCGTCGGCCCCGCCAAAGCGTCCGCCTGGATGATGTTGGGGGATAAAATTTCGGGAACGGAAGCCGAACGAACAGGAATGATTTACAAGGCCTTCCCCGCGGAGGACCTTCAGTTCGAGGCCTTGAGAATCGCCGATCAGCTGGCCCAAATGCCCACCCGCGCGTTTGCCCTAACCAAGCAAGCGCTGAACGCCTCCACGTATGCGGGCTTAGATGCGCAATTGGAATTGGAGCGCCAACTGCAGAATGAAGCCGGAGAAACCCACGACTTTAAAGAGGGGGTTTCGGCCTTTTTGGAAAAGCGACCCGCTACGTTTACTGGGAAGTAAGCGTTTGCGCAAGAAGTCGGACCTTTGCTACCCCTTGAAGTCACAGCCATGGAACAGAAATTAACCCCCATTCGTGTAGCTACCGTCGTTGGTGCGGGCGCGATGGGTTCGGGCATTGCCCAAGTGCTCGCTCAGGCGGGCGTCCGCGTGCACCTCTACGACACCAAAGACGAAGCCTTAGAGCGCGCCATGCAGAAGATGCAGGCGACCATGGACCGACTGGTGGAAAAAGGCACATTTACGGCGGAACGCGCCGCAGACATTCTGGGCCGCATTTCGCCCATTTTGTACTTGCGCGAGGCGAGCGATTCGGATCTTGTGATTGAAGCGATTTATGAAAACCTCGAGGCAAAGCGCTCGGTCTTTACGACGCTGGACGACGTGGTTTCGGACGAATGCATCTTGGCGACCAACACCTCGTCGTTGAGCATTGCGGCCATTTCTGCAGGCGTGAAGAACCCCGCGCGCGTCATTGGCCTGCACTTCTTCAACCCCGCCCCCTTGATGCCTTTGGTGGAAATTGTGCCCAGCCTGGCGACGGACCCAGAGGTGTTGGAGCGTTGCGTCCAAGCGGTTGCCGCATGGGGCAAGACCGGCGTGGTGGCTAAAGACAGCCCCGGCTTCATCGTGAACCGTGTCGCCCGCCCCTACTATGCGGAGGCCATGAATATGTTGGAAGAAGGCCTAGCGGACGTTCCGACCATCGATTGGGCGATGACGCAGCTAGCGGGCTTCCGAATGGGCCCCTTTGCCCTCATGGATTTGATTGGACACGACGTCAACTACACGGTGACCGAAACGGTGTGGACGCAGTTCTACTATTCGCCCCGTTTCCGTCCCAACTTGAGCCAAAAGCGCCTCCTCGAAGCAGGCTGGCTGGGCAAGAAAACCGGCCGAGGATTCTACGACTACCGCGACGGCGCTGCGCCCCCCGCTGCCACGCAGGACCCCGCTTTAGGCGAAGCCATCGTTCAGCGCATTCTCGCCCTTTTGATCAATGAAGCGGCAGATGCCGTTTACCGCGGCATCGCCAGCCCGGCGGACCTGGAAACCGCGATGACCAAGGGCGTAAACTATCCCAAGGGCTTGCTGGCCTGGGGCCTCGAATGGGGCTTTGACCGCGCGGAGGCCACCTTGCGCGCGCTCCACGAGCGCACGGGAGACTCCCGCTACTTCCCCAATCCGCTGCTCCAAGACTGGGCCGCTAAACCCCCCACCTTTTAATTTCCGCTATGTCTGCCCCTACGTTTGAACACGCGATCCACCGGGTCCGAAGCTGGAGCCACGAGGAATACGGCCAAAACTTGTCCGCCTTCATGGACGAGCAGCCCGCCTTGTTTGGCTTCTTGCTCAATCTGTCCGAAGAATTTGAGGACGACGAGCACGAGCAGTTGGTGCGTTCGGCCCTTTTGCTGCGCGAAGGATTTCGACTCGCAGCGATTGCCGTTCAGCCCATCAGCAATCTCGTCATCGAGGACGTGACCCGCGGCGTGGTGGAAGCCTTTGAAGCCTTGGAGGCCAAAGACAGCATGAGCGTGGACACGGTCACGGAAGCGTCGCGCAGCCCCTTTGTCTTTGCAGAAGTGCGCAACTTCCTTCATCAAGAACTGCGCAAAGGCCTGCCCGAAGAGCAACTGCAACGCCACAATTTGATGCTGCTGATCGACATCCTCATCGGCTGCTTTGAGGAGGCGCTCGACATCCCCGAAGGCCCAAAGGCGTCGTAACTTCCCCCCATGAGCGCGCTTTCTCCCGCCCAAATTGTTCAGAAAATGATGGACCAGGATGCCTTCAGCCAGTGGTTGGGCATTGAAGTCTTGGAAGTCGGGGAGGGCCGGTGCGTGCTCCAGATGACGGTTCGGTCCGAAATGACCAACGGCTTCCACGTCGCCCACGGGGGCATTACCTACAGCCTCGCGGACAGCGCTTTAGCCTTTGCCAGCAACAGCCGAGGCATGCACGCGCTGAGCATTGAAACGAACATTTCGCACACTGCACCCGTTCAAGCGGGCGATGTGCTGGTGGCAGTAGCTACCGAACGCCAAAACGGACAGCGCATCGCGCGTTACGATGTGGACGTTCGCCGAAACGACAAATCCGTCGCTCTCTTCAAGGGCACGGTCTTTAAAAACGGTACCCCATGGACCTGACCCCTTATATCATTGACGGCGTTCGAAGCCCGATCGGCTCCTTTGGCGGCGCCCTCCGCGACGTGCGCGCCGACGACCTCGCGGCCCACAGTCTCTCCGCCCTACTCGCCAAGAATCCAGGCCTCGACCCCGCCGCGGTGGCCGACGTCCTTCTGGGCTGTGCCAATCAGGCCGGCGAGGACAACCGAAACGTGGCCCGCATGGCCAGCCTGCTCGCCGGCCTGCCCACTTCGGTCCCGGCCGAAACCATCAACCGCCTCTGCGCCTCCGGCTTGAGTGCCATTCAGCACGCTGCCCGCGCCATGACCCACGGCGATGGCGACGTCTTCATCGCGGGCGGCGTGGAACATATGACCCGCGGCCCCTACGTGATGAGCAAGTCCGGCCGTGCCTACGGAACCGACAGCCAGCTCTACGATTCCTCCTTCGGCTGGCGCTTCATCAACCCCAAAATGCGCGACAGCTACGGCGTCGACGCCATGGGGGAAACCGCCGAAAACCTGGTGGACCAGTACGGCATCTCGCGCGCGGATCAGGACGCCTTTGCCCTTTGGAGCCAGCAAAAGACCGCGGCGGCGCAAGCCGCCGGCCGCTTTGCCGACGAAATTGCCCCTGTCTCCATCGCGCAACGCAAGGGCGACGCCTTGGTCGTTTCCCAGGACGAATTCCCCAAGCCCGGGACCACCCTCGAAGCCCTCTCCGCCCTGCGCCCCGCCTTCCGAAAAGACGGCACCGTCACCGCCGGTAATGCCAGCGGCCTGAACGACGGCTCGGCCGCGGTGCTCCTGGCCACCGCCCAAGG
>CAXRFY010000183.1:0-3644 GCA_964229925.1 Schleiferiaceae bacterium | reverse complement strand
CGATAGGTTCGGTCGGGTAAGCGTTAATGGTGTTGTAGAGGACCGAGCCAATTCCGTTCTCCGGCAAGGTTTTGCGCTGTTCATGGGTAAACAAAAAGACCGAATTCAAGCGCAAGCGGTCCGTCATATCCGTGCTCAGGTTCACGCGTCCGTTGTAGCGTGTAAAATTGCTTTTGCCGCCGCCCACAATGCCGTCTTGGGTGAAGTAGGATCCACCTACCGAATACGTGGTCTGGTTCGAACTGCCCGTTGCGCTCAAGCTGTGGCTGGATGTCATCGCGGATTGAAAGACCGCATCCTGCCAGTCTGTTCCAACGCCAAGTGCGGTATTGGCAAAAGGTTGGTCTTGGCCGCCGTTGAGGAAGGCGTTGTTTTTCAGTACCGCATATTCTTGGGCGTTGAGGAGGCCCAAACGCTTGGCCGTCTGCTGCACCCCGAGGTAGGAAGCGTACTCAAAAACCGGAGCGCCACCCTTTTGGCCTTTTTTCGTTTCAATGAGAATAACCCCATTGGCTGCCCGCACGCCAAAAATGGAAGCGGTACCGTCCTTCAAGACGTTAATGGAGGCAATGTCATTGGGATTCAGTGCATTCAATCCTTCCGAATCATAGACCACGCCATCCACCAGAATAAGGGGGTCGTTGTCGCCAAAGGTGCTTAGACCGCGGATTCGGATGCTCGTCGAGCCACCGGGCGAGCCGGAATTGGTGTTAATGACCACTCCAGCCACCTGGCCTTGCAAGGCTTGGTCCATGCGGGGGATGTTGAGCTTGGAGATTTCTTCGCTCTTCACCACCGAGGTCGCACCCGTGATTTCTTTTTTGGTCGATGTGCCATAGCCCGTGACGACGACTTCATTCAAGCCCACTTGATTGGGAGTCAACGCTACCATTAAGGGTTGGGAGGAAGCCACCTTGAGGCGTTTGCTGTCGTAGCCAAAAGCTTCAATGAGCAGCGAATCACCGATTCGCACCTCTAGGTTAAACCGGCCTTGAACATCCGTACTGGTCTTGGAAGCTCCGGTGGGAAGCACGGAAACAACGGCGGGGATTGGGCTGCGATCCGAGCGATCGGTCACCTGGCCGGTGAGCGTAATCGTTTGGGCCGAAGCCAAATAGGGGAGCCCTAGGAGGAAAGCAAGTAGGGAGAAACGACGCAACTGTTGCATGGGAGAGATGAATAGGGGGAACGATTCCATCGGAGGGTAAAAAGAGAGAAGGCCCGGGCTTTCGCGCCGGGCCCACCCTTCTCAACAAAGTGTCACCTTAGTGACGAATAGCAAGCTTTTCAACTGCTTCACCGGACTCGCTGATGACGCGAACCATGTAGATACCGTTGGCCAAAGTAGCCGTAGAAACTTCGTTCTGACCTTCGGTCAAGTCGCCGCTGGCCACTACTTGGCCAGAAAGCGTAACGATAGCAAAACGACCGCTCGTAGCGTTCAAAGCGATGGTAACGTTGTCGTTCGCAGGGTTTGGAGCGATGGTCATGACGTTAGCCATTTCCTCGTCCATACCGATGCCGGAACATTCCGTGCAAGAACCCCAGCAAACTGCATCCAAGGTATCATTGGCCGTGATTACCAATACACGGTTGGTGTAGGTCGTGTTGCCGTTGGTACAAGGCGCGGTGGGATCGTTCATTTCCTGACCGGTCCAGTTGTCGTGAGAGAACTTGTACTCTACGGTGTCACCGATGGGCAAAGTGATTTCCTTTTCCCAGATGTTGTCGCCGTCTGCGTCAGACATAGCTGCGCAGTTGCCACACCAGCCGTTGAAGGTGCCGTTGACCTCAGGCGTCGTGAAGCTGCCCGTGTACAAGCTCATGTCCACACGGAAAACAATGTTAGCCGTGGTGGGGCCTGTTCCAGCACAAGGGTCGCAAGAACCCCAGCATACGGGAGACAAGGTGGTAGCCGTCGCGGGAACGACCAAGACACGGTTGGTGTACGTAGTGTTGCCGTTGGTGCACGAAGCGGTGGGATCGTTTTGCTCCTGACCGGTCCAGTTGTCGTGCGAAAATTTGTACTCAACGGTGTCGCCAGCGGTCAAGCCGATGGTTACTTCCCAGATGTTGTCGCCGTCTGCATCGGTCATCGCCGCGCAGTTGCCACACCAGCTGTTGAAGGTGCCGTTTACTTCAGGAGTCGTGAAGGAACCGCTGTACTGGTTCATGTCCACTTGAAAGGTGACTTGAGTCTGCGCAAATGCAGAGCCCATCATCGCCATAGCCAAAAGCGTAAGTGTTTTTTTCATGGGTTAAGTGTTGGTTTTGAATAATGGTACTTTGGACAATAATACGACAATAATACGTAGAAATTGTTTTTTGTACTATAACTTGCCGAGAAATTTCCCGACTAACTTATTACCCATGAAAATCCGTTTGGTTCACGTGCAGAACAAAAAAGGCTGGAAAAGCTTGGCCTTCATGCTTTTGACGGCCTTGGGGCTGCACGCCCAGACGGGGCCCGTACCTACAAGTGTCGAACAGACAGCTGATGGCTCATACACCTTGATGCGCGACGGAAAACCCTACTACGTACGCGGCGCCGGAGGTATTGAGTACATTGGGGATGTGGCCCGTTTTGGCGGCAACAGCATTCGGACTTGGAGCCACGACAACGCCAAAGAAATCCTGGACGAAGCTCACAAGCATGGCATTACGGTCATGATGGGGCTCTGGGTGCAGCACGAGCGACACGGCTTTGACTACGACAACGAGGCCCGCGTGCAGTCGCAGCTGGAGATGTTCAGCGAAGTCATTGACGATTTAAAGGACCATCCCGCCTTGTTGGCCTGGTCGGTGGGCAACGAAGTGGATCTGAACTACAGCAACACCAAGGTGTGGTATGCCGTGGAGGCCATTGCGGCCATGATTCAAGAAAAGGATCCCCACCATCCAGTCACCACGATCACCGCGGGTTTGGATTCGACCGAAGTCTTCTTGATTAAGGAGCGTTGCCCGTCTATAGATTTTTACGGTATTAACACGTACGGCGATTTGGATAAGGTGCCGGACCAAATTGAACGCTTCGGTTGGACGGGTCCCTACATGATCACTGAATGGGGCCCCAACGGCCACTGGGAAGTGCCTCGGGCCACCTGGGGTGCACCTATTGAGCAAACTTCTGGCAGCAAAGCCGCTGGATACAGCCGTCGCTACGTGGACAAAATTTATGCGCAGCGCCGAACCTGCCTGGGCTCCTATGCCTTCCTCTGGGGCCAAAAGCAAGAAACTACCCAAACGTGGTACGGCCTTCACATGGAATCGGGCAAGCCCACCGAAACCCTTTGGGGCGTGAGCCAAGTTTGGCAAGGCCATTTCGCCGAAGCAGACCGCACACCCGCCCCCGTCTCCGTCACGGCCATGGGCTCGACGCCCCCGATCCTCCAAGCCGGTGAAAAAGTGGCCATCCCCTACGATGCAGCGGTCGCCGATCGCGTCAAGAGCGCCAAGGTGTGGTACGAAATCCTCCCGGAAAGCACTGACATCAAGTCAGGAGGAGATGCGGAAAACCGCCCCCCAAGTATCGCCTACAAATCACTAGGCCGGCTCAAGCCCGGCACCTACCGCGGGCAGCCATTGGCCTTCCGAGTGCCCAGCAAACCCGGCGCGTACCGCATTTTTGTCTACCTCGAGGCCGA
>CAXRFY010000182.1:0-4571 GCA_964229925.1 Schleiferiaceae bacterium | reverse complement strand
AGCCCCTTCACCGGAAAGTCCGTTCAGGACGCCGGGCTGCGCCATGTACACGGCTTGTTTGTGGTGGAAATTGTCCGCGGCCAACGCCTTATTGCGCCCGTCAGTCCCACGGAAATTTTAGAAAGCGGCGACCGCCTCTTTTTTGCCGGCGCCTTGGAGGAAGTGCGCGAGCTCACGCGCTCCAACTCCGGCCTCGCCCTGCCGCAAGAAGACCTGACCCAGGGAGCCGCCAGCTCGGCCTTGGTCGAAGTCATGATTCCCCCCGGCAGCGATCTGGTGGGGGCCCAAGTGCGCGGCTCCCAGTTCCGCCAGCGCTACGACGCAGCCATCGGGGCCGTCCACCGACGTGGCGAACGCATGCTAGGCCGCATCGGCGACATGGTCCTGCAGGCCGGCGACTTGCTTTTGGTGATTGCCGGAGCGCGCCAGGCCGAACTCATGGCCGAATCCAAGCACCTCTACAGCTTGACCACCCACGCCCCCGTGCAGCCCTTGCCGGCCTTTAAAAAAACGGCACTGCTTGCGGGAACCGTGGGCTTTGCAGCCGCCTATGCCCTGGGGGTCCTAGACTTCTTAACCATGCTCCTCGGCCTAGCGGCGACCTTGGCAGCCGTGGGCTGGCTCGGCTGGAGCGATTTCAAGAAGTCCTTGGACTGGGAACTCATCGTCGTGCTCATGTGCGCGCTGGGCTTCTCCAAAGCCTTGATGGATTCGGGCTTGATTTTGGAGGCCTTTGCCCACCTCCCTACGGCGTCCAGCTGGTCCGCCTTTACGTGGATTCTGCTGATTTTTGGCGCCACGACCCTGCTCACCAACTTGATGACCAATGTGGCCGCGGTGGCCTTGATGTTCCCCGTAGTGGCGGTTTGCATTTCCAGCCAGCCCGAACTCAGCCCCCTCCACGGCTTCCTCGCCTTGGCCTTTGGCGCCTCCAACGCCTTTTTGACGCCCTTCGGCTACCAAACCAACCTCATGGTCATGGGCCCCGGCGCCTACCAATCCCGCGACTACCTGCGCTTTGGCGCTTGGGTCACTGCCGTTTACTCGCTCGTTATCCTTACCTATTTGTACCTCCTCTAAGCGATGAAATCCTCTGAACACGTCGTCCGCCAGGCCTACCAAATTGGGCCTTCTGACCGAGAAAAAGCCCTGGGCCAACGCGGGCAAGTCCTCTGGTTCACCGGACTCAGCGGCAGCGGCAAAAGCACCTTGGCCAACGAGGTGGAGCAAGCCCTACACGCGGCTGGGCGCCACACGTTTTTGCTGGATGGCGACAATTTGCGCCACGGCTTGAACGGCGACCTCGGCTTCAGCGAGGCGGACCGAACGGAAAACATTCGGCGCGTGGCGGAAGTGGCCAAACTGATGGCCGACGCCGGACTCATTGTCCTGACCGCCTTTGTCAGCCCCTTCGCCGCGGACCGCGAGAAAGCGCGCAGCATCGTCGGCCCAGAGCGCTTTGTCGAAATCTACGTCGACTGCCCCCTGGAAGTCTGCGAATCTCGCGACGTCAAGGGCCTCTACGCCAAGGCCCGCCAAGGCTTAATCCCCGATTTTACGGGTATCTCCTCCCCTTTTGAAGCCCCAGTGCAGCCTGAGCTGCGCGTTCAAACGGCTGAAAACGACCTGGCCACCTGCTGCCAGCAAATCCTTCAACACATCGCATGAGTTTACACGACCATTTAGACGAATTAGAAGCGGAAGCGATCTACGTCATTCGCGAAGTCTACGCCCAGTTTGAAAATCCGGGCATCCTCTTTTCGGGAGGCAAGGACTCCATTGTAGTGAGCCATTTGGCCCGAAAAGCCTTTGCCCCTGCCAACCTGCCCTTCCCCCTCGTCCACATTGATACGGGCCACAACTTCCCGGAGGCCATTGCCTTTCGCGACGCCTTTGTCGAGCAGATGAAGACGCGTCTGATTGTAGGCCTGGTGCAAGACTCGATCGACCGCGGCAGCGTGCAAGAGGAGACCGGCCTGGCGGCCAACCGCAACCGTTTGCAAACGACTACGCTTCTGGAAACCATTGAAAACCATCAATTTGACTGTTTGATGGGCGGCGCCCGCCGCGACGAGGAGAAGGCTCGCGCTAAAGAGCGCTTTTTCAGCCACCGCGACGACTTTGGGCAGTGGGACCCCAAGAACCAACGCCCCGAGCTTTGGAACCTCTTCAACGGAAAAAAACGCCCCGGCGAGCACTTCCGCGTATTCCCCATTTCCAACTGGACGGAGATGGACGTTTGGCACTACATCCGCCGCGAAAACATCGAACTCCCCGAACTCTATTTTGCCCGCATGCGCAACGTGATTTGGCGCAGCAATTCCTGGATTCCTGTGAGTGACTTTATCACGCTTCGCCCCACGGAAATTCCGCAAGAAAAAATGGTGCGCTTCCGTACCCTCGGGGATATCACCATTACGGGAGGCATTGAATCCACCGCCGTGGAGCTCGACGATGTGATCACTGAAATCGAAACCTCACGCCAGACCGAACGCGGCAACCGCGAAGACGACAAGCGCAGTGAAAACGCCATGGAAGAACGCAAAAAAGAAGGCTATTTCTAAGCCCTGATACGATTATGAACCTACTACGATTTACCACGGCTGGCTCCGTCGACGACGGAAAGTCTACCCTCATTGGCCGCTTGCTTTTTGACTCCAAAAGTGTCTTCATCGACCAAATGGAAGCCGTCGAAAAAACCTCGCAGCGCAAGGGCTTGGAGCGCATCGATTTTAGCCTCTTGACCGACGGATTGAAGGACGAGCGCGAGCAGGGCATCACGATCGACGTGGCCTACCGCTACTTCGCCACGCCCTCGCGCAAATTCATCATTGCCGACACCCCGGGCCATATCCAGTACACCCGCAACATGGTGACAGGAGCCTCTACGGCGGACGCGGCGCTGATTTTGGTCGACGCCCGCAACGGCGTGGTTGAACAAACGCGTCGCCACAGCTTTATCGCCGGTCTTTTAGGCATTCCCCATGTCATCGTGTGCATCAACAAGATGGATTTGGTGGACTTTGACCAGGCCGCCTACGACCAAATCGTCCGCGACTTTGCGCAGGTCAAGGAGCGCGCCCACCTGCAGCACGTGGACTTCTTGCCCATCTCCGCCTTGCTGGGCGACAACGTGGTCGAGCCCAGCACCCAGATGCCCTGGTACCAAGGACCTACCCTCCTCCACCACTTGGAAACCTTGGAGGTCGAGCGCCCCGAGGCTACCGGCGATTTCCGCTTCCCGGTCCAAACCGTCATCCGCCCCCATTCCGATGCCCACCACGATTTTCGCGGTTACGCGGGACGGGTAGCCTCTGGCACCGTGCGCGTGGGCGACGCCGTCACTGCGCAGCCTTCTGGTTTGAGCAGCACGGTGGCGGCCATCTACCTGGGGGACGCGACCTTGACAGAAGCTCAGACTGGACAATCCGTGGTGATCACCTTGACCGATGATGTGGACATCTCGCGCGGGGACACCCTGGTCACAGGATCCGCCCCTCACTTGGAGCAAGCACCTAAAGCGACGCTCTGCTGGCTGGACAACCAGCCCCAACGTCCCGGCGCCAAGTACGTCATCCGTCACGGCAGTGCGGACGCACGTGCCATGATTGCACAGGTCGATGGCGTCTTGGACATCCATGCGTTGGAATTCCAATCGGCAGAAGGGCCACTTACCGCCAACAGCATTTCCCAAATTCATCTGAAAACCACCAAGCCTTTGGTCATGGACCCCTACCGCGTCAACCGCATCACGGGCTCCTTTGTCTTGGTCGACGAGGCTTCCGGGGCCACGGTCGCTGCGGGCATGCTATCTTGAGGTATGGCGCAAGAGAACAAAACGCAACCCACCGCCGTGCCCGTCACGGAGTTTTTGGACGGCATTGAGCACGCCGGACGACGCGCGGATGCCCTGCAGGTGCATGCCATGATGCAGCGCATTTCGGGCCATCCAGGCCGCATGTGGGGGGCTAGCATAGTCGGCTACGGCGACATGCGCTACCGCTATGCGACGGGCCGCGAAGGCGATTGGTTCTTACTGGGATTTTCTCCGCGCAAAACCTCGCTTTCCCTCTACCTCTGTTTGGGGGGACTGGAACAGTTCGGGGCCTACCTGGACCGACTGGGAAAGCACAAAACCGGGGCGGGCTGTTTGTACATCTCCAAACTCGCGGAGGTGGATTTGGCCGTTTTGGAGGAATTGATGGTGGCCACCATGGCCCATGTCAAGGCGTTGGATATTCGCGTTCAGCCTTAGCCGTCGGGCGTATACCTAGCTTTTGGATTTCAAAGGCTGCAAATCAAAAAGGCTAGCCTCGTAGATTTTTCGGTGGAGGAAGCGCTTGGGCAACAGGTGCCTGAGAACTTTGAAGGAAACGCGGTGCATCCAGCCCGTAATGCGACTTTGCTGTGGATGCTTTAAAACATGCAGGACATCTGCGGCAACGTCTTCGGGCATCAATACGCCCGTGATGCGCTTTTTGCGTTCTTCAAAGCCCATGTTTTCGCGGAATTTGGTCCGAACAGGCGGTGGCGTCAAGGTGCTAATTTGGATCGGTAAGCCCCGAATCTGA
>CAXRFY010000181.1:0-2962 GCA_964229925.1 Schleiferiaceae bacterium | reverse complement strand
GCTGCGCGCCGAAACTTTCTTTTACACCCCCTAGCTCCCAAGCCTCCTAGCCCTCTAGCGCGCCAAAGGCGCTCCCTAGCTCCCAAGCCTCCTAGCTCCCTAGCCCCCTAGCCCCCTAGCCAAAAAAAAGACCGACCCCTCACGGAGCCGGTCTCTTGACAGAAGCGGAGCTCCTGCGTTTAGGCCATTAAGCGGGTTTCCTCCGTAACGGGCGCTGCGCCGTCGTAGCGGCCAGGAACGGGTTGGTAATCCAAGGCTTCGGTACAGCCAATTTCGGACGTGAAGTAGCCCAAAAGGGTCAATTCACGCAGTACGCTGAAGTAGTGCAGACCTTCGGCCTTGCTGCGCTCTTCGTCCACTTTTTTGAGGATGTCCTCGCGGTAGAAGGCAGAGGCAGCGGTGAAGGTCGTACCTGCAGCGGCGTCGGCAGCTTCGTCCAAGGCCACGAGGCCGGCATTGACGGCGTCGCGGTGTTCTTGGCCGTAGCAATCAGCCAGCATGAGGTCGATGAAGGCGCCTACGTTAGCGTCTGCAGCTCCACCACTCTTCTCGGTGCGAGGGAGGATGGTGTCCGCAATGGCGTTCAGGAAGGCGATGCGCTCGGGGTCGCCGGTACCCACGCTTTCGGCGGCACGGGTACAGGATTCGAGCAAGATGCTGGGGGCAATGAGGGTGCCGCCCAAAACCAGGGCCAAACGCTGGACGGCCGCACGGCGCGTCATTTCAGAGCCCAGGGCGATTTCGCGAAAAGGTGCTTTCTGTTCCATTAGAGGTTGCCTTTTTTAAGTTCTTCCACAGCGAAGTTGGCCGCACGAGCCGTCAAGGCCATGTAGGTCAACGAGGGGTTCACGGCCGCCGCAGAGGTCATACACGCACCGTCGGTCACGAAGACGTTGGGAGCGTCCCAAATTTGGTTGTTCCTGTTGAGGACCGAATTAGAGGGGTCGGTTCCCATTCGGGCCGTACCCATCTCGTGAATGCCCATACCAAGTGCATAGTCCGAATCGTAGGTACCAACGTTCTTTACGCCGCAAGCCTCAAGCATTTCAGCGGCATCGTTGGCCATATCCACACGCATCTTCTTCTCGTTGTCCTTGAGTTCAGCGTCGATGGCCAGGACGGGCAAGCCCCACTTGTCGGTCTTGCTGCGGTCCAGCGTGACTTTGTTTTCGTGGTAGGGCAATACTTCGCCAAAGGCCGTCATACCGATGCTCCAATCGCCGGGGCGCGAGAGATCGTCCTTGAACTGGCCGCCGATGCCCAATTCGGCCACACCGCGGCTCCAGCCGGCACGTGAGGCAGAACCTTGGTAGCCAAATCCACGGAGGTAATCGCGGCTTTCTTGACCGGGCAGGTTGCGGAAACGGGGGATGTAGAAGCCGGTTGGGCGCTTGCCAAAGTAGTATTTGTCTTCGTAGCCCTCCACAGACCCCCCAGCGCCAACGCGGAAATGGTGGTCCATCAAGTTGTGGCCCAACTGACCCGATGAGGAGCCCAATCCCCCCTCCCACACGTCGGTGGCCGAGTTGAAGAGCACCCAGGTGGAATTCAGGGCGGAGGCATTCAAGAAGACAATTTTCGCCTTGTATTCGTAGGTCTGATTGGTTTCAGCGTCGAGCACCTCAACGCCCGTCGCCTTCTTCGTGTCCTTGTCGTAGAGAATACGCGTTACGATACTAAATGGACGCAAGGTTAAGTTGCCCGTGGCCATGGCCGGTGGCAAGGTGGACGATTGCGTGCTGAAGTAGCCGCCGAAGGGGCAGCCCAGCCAGCACTTGTCGCGGTACTGGCAATTTACACGGCCCGTATGGGGGACCGTAATGTTGGCCGAACGGCCGATAATCAAACGGCGCGCTTCGTTGTAATGCTTGCGCAATCGATCGGCCACATCCTTCTCCACAATGTTTAACTCCATGGCAGGAAGGAACTCGGAATCAGGCAGTTGAGGCAGGCCTTCGTAGGAGCCTTGAATTCCGGCCCACTTCTCCGCGTAGGAGTACCAGGGGGCAATGTCGTTGTAGCCGATGGGCCAAGGAGTGGCAATGCCCTCTTTGGCGTTGGCCTCAAAGTCCATGGCGCTCCAGCGGTAAGTCTGACGGCCCCACATGAGGGAGCGGCCGCCCACGTGGTAGCCACGGTACCAGTCAAAGCGCTTGACTTCGGTATAGGGGCATTCCTTGTCTTGGACCCAGAAGTGCGGGTTGATTTCGTTCAAGGGGTAGTCGCGGCGCAGGACCGGATTGTCTTCCTTTTGCTGGTTAGTGGCACGACCACGGTGGGGAAATTCCCAGGGATCCATGTTCGTGGTGGGGTAGTCCGTTACGTGCTTGACGTCGCGGCCACGTTCGAGCATCAGGACCTTGAGGCCCTTTTCGGTCAGCTCTTTGGCGGCCCAGCCTCCAGAAATTCCGGAGCCTACAACGATAGCATCGTATTCATTCGCGTTTGCCATAGGGGGTCTTAGTGATTAATCAAGGGTTGTTTCAGGACTTTGGCGTCCATGTTAGGGTACAGGGCGGACATGCTCGAACGCAGCGAGGGCATGGGGTCGCCTTCTATGAGGTATTCCAGGGCTACATAGCCTTTGAAGCCGGTGGTCTGGATGGTGGTCATGATGGCGGGGTAGTTCACTTCTTGGAAGTGATCGGGTTCCATTCGGCCCGGAACGCCCGCCACGTGGTAATGCTTGATGTAAGGCCAATGCTTCTTGATGGTCGCGATGATATCGCCCTCCATAATCTGCATGTGGTAGATGTCGTAGAGGATGCCAAAGCTGGGCGAGGCCAAACTTTCCGCCAACTGGAAGGACCAGGCCGAATTGTCCGCCATGTAGTCCGGATGGTTGACCTTGCTGTTAAAGACTTCCAAGCAGAGCTCAATGCCGTGCTCTTCCGCCAGTTCCACCATGGGGCGCAGGCCTTCTATTGCGTTGGCCATCCCCTGCTCTTCTGACATGCCGCGG
>CAXRFY010000180.1:0-3345 GCA_964229925.1 Schleiferiaceae bacterium | reverse complement strand
TTCCGAATGGTGCGTCAGTTTTAAAGCCAGCGTGCGCAAGAAAGCGGTGTGCTGGTAGATTTCATATCCAAAAGCGTCTGAAGCATTCATAGCATCTTGTTTAACGATTCTTTTTCAAAGTTAAACAAGTGAAGTGCCCCCACAAGGATTTTGTGAAACTTTTTTCACAAAAGTTTTAACAAAATGTATATCAAACTGATTTTTAGACAGTTGCGGAAGGCTCGAGCAAGCCCTCGCACATGCTTCTGAGGTCTGGGAAGACCTGTGCGTCCTCGTGGACGCCCTTGCCCGACCATTCATGGCTACCTATTCCAGTCACCCAAAAGGGGACTCCAGCCAGCATGGGCTCCAGTTGTTCCCAGTATGATTCTCTGCGATCCGTATCCGGGTTGGTGGTCCAAATAGACACCACAGACTTCCACCGGCCTTTTTCGCGCAATAAAGGCTCCAAGTACTCGAGGGGAACGCTCTGGCCCAAGTAGACCACAGATTCTCCTTTTGCTTTCAGAATGTAATGCACATAGAGAAGTCCCAACTCGTGCATTTCTTGATCCGGCAAGTACACGAGGTAGCCAGGATTCTTGGTAGATGCTACAAAGGCCGGGAGTCGGTCTAGCGCGGTGTAGAGTTTTTGCTTGATGAGGTTGCTCGCAAAATGCTCGTGCGCCACCCCGATGGCATCCGTCTGCCAAAGAACACCTACTTGGTGGATAAAGCCACCGACAATCTTGGTGAATGTTTCATTCTCCCCCATTTCATGGATGCAGGCATCGAGGATAGCCGTAAACGTTGGCTCGTCCAAATCGATAGTTGCCTGGAGGAGGCGGGTAATTTGCGAGGGAAAATGGCCATCGTTCAGGGCGAGGTTGAGAACTTCTTTGTTGAGGTCTTCACGGCTCAAATCCGCCACCTTGCTGATGCGCCATCCTTTTTGAATCAAGACCGCCACATTGAGGAGCGTCTTCAAATCCTCATCCGTATAGTACCGAATGTTGGTATCCGTTCTCTGAGGCACCACAATACCGTAGCGCTGCTCCCAAATACGAAGCGTGTGCGCCTTGATGCCGGTTAAGTGCTCGAGGTCTTTGATGCTGTAGGTCGATCCCATTCCGTCTGTAACAAACGCTGTTGCAAAAGGTTCACGCAACGTTCCGCAAAAGGTTCACCGTTGCAAACGCTACCTTTGCCCGCGAAAATACTACAGCGTGAAAATTCAAGACGAAATCGCCCGCCGGAGAACCTTTGGCATTGTGTCCCACCCGGATGCTGGTAAGACCACATTGACGGAAAAACTTCTGCTTTTTGGAGGTGCCATTCAGGAGGCCGGTGCGGTAAAGTCCAATAAAATCAAGAAAGCGGCAACGTCCGACTTCATGGAAATTGAGAAGCAGCGCGGTATTTCGGTGGCGACGTCTGTCATGGCCTTTGAGTACAAGGACCGACACATCAACATTTTGGACACGCCGGGTCACCAGGATTTTGCCGAAGACACGTTCCGAACGCTCACCGCCGTCGATTCCGCCATCGTGGTCGTCGATGTCGCCAAAGGCGTCGAAACCCAAACGGAAAAACTGGTGGAAGTGTGCCGCATGCGCGCCACGCCCATCATGGTTTTCATAAACAAATTGGACCGCGAGGGCCGCGATGGATTTGACCTCTTGGATGAAATTGAGGGCAAATTAGGCCTTCGCCTCTCCCCACTTTCTTGGCCCGTAGGCATGGGCGCGCGCTTTCAAGGCGTGTACAATATTTGGGACAAATCCCTCCTGTTGTACGAAGAGGCCAACAAGCAAAAGATTTCCAAGTCCATGGCCTTCAAGGACTTGAACGACCCATCCTTGGATAGCCGCATTGGCTCAGAAGCAGCCAATACCCTCCGCGAAGAGATTGAGCTGATCCAAGGCGTATATCCGGAATTTGACCGAGACGCCTACTTGCGTGGAGAAATTTGCCCCGTGTTCTTTGGTTCTGCGCTCAACAACTTTGGCGTGAAGGAATTGCTGGACTGCTTTGTGGAAATTGCCCCAAGCCCTCAACCCAAACGCGCCGAAGAACGCGAAGTCATTCCCGGCGAAAATCAATTCAGCGGATTTGTCTTTAAAATCCACGCCAACATTGACCCCAACCACCGGAGCCGCATTGCCTTTGTCAAAGTGGTGAGCGGCCTTTTTGAGCGAAACAAGAACTACCTCCACGTACGCGAAGGAAAGTCCTTGAAGTTTAGCTCTCCCCTCACCTTCCTGGCAAGTAAAAAAGAAGTGGTCGACTACGCCGTGCCCGGCGACATCGTCGGTCTCCCCGATACGGGCAACTTCCGCATCGGCGACAGCTTGACCGGTGGAGAGGCCTTACACTTCACGGGCATCCCCTCCTTCTCGCCGGAACATTTCCGCTTCATCAACAATGCAGACCCCTTGAAGTCCAAGCAATTAGCCAAGGGGATCGACCAGCTGATGGACGAGGGCGTCGCACAGCTCTTTACGCTAACCGCCAATGGCCGCAAGATTATTGGCACGGTTGGCGCCCTACAGTACGAAGTCATCCAATACCGCTTGGAGCACGAATACGGCGCCAAATGCAGCTACGAACCCTTCCAAGCCCACAAGGCCCTTTGGATTGAATCTCAGGACCCTGCGCAACTCGAAGAATTCAAGAAATTCAAAGCGCGCTACCTCGCGGAGGACAAGTACGGCCGCCTGGTCTTCCTCGCGGATTCCGCCTTCTCCTTGCAGATGTCACAAGAGAAGTTTGACAAGCTGCGCTTCCACGCCAAGTCCGAGTTCTAGGGATATCGGGCCCCAGAAGCAGGAAAGCCCGCCTCCATCCGGAGGCGGGCTTTCCCTTTTTGGTCGGCGCCGATTCGAGGCTTATTCCTCGCCCTCGAGGTAGCGGTCCAAGACGTCTTGGCTCACACCCATCATGCTGAAACCGCCATCGTTGTAAAGGTTCTGCATGGTTACACGCTTCGTCAAGTCCGAGAACATGGCCACACAGTAGTTGGCGCAATCTTCGGCCGTAGCGTTGCCCAAGGGTCTCATCTTTTCTGCGAAGTTCAAGAAGCCCATAAAGCCTTTTACACCACTGCCCGCGGTCGTCAAGGTGGGCGACTGCGAAATCGTATTGACGCGCACTTTGCGCTTCAACCCATAGTGGTAGCCAAAGCTGCGCGCGATAGACTCCAAGTAGGCTTTGTTTTCGGCCATGTCGTTGTAGTCGGGGAAGGTGCGCTGCGCTGCCATGTAGCTCAAGGCCAGTACAGAACCCCACTCATTGATGCAATCCTTTTGGAAGGCCGTTTGGAGCAACTTGTGGAAGCTTACCGCAGAGACGTCCCAGCCTTTGTGC
>CAXRFY010000179.1:0-9899 GCA_964229925.1 Schleiferiaceae bacterium | reverse complement strand
GCATCCACTTTGTTGAAAATGACCAGAATGGGCTTTTCGTGGGCTTTGAGTTCGGTCAGAATTTGGTTCACGGAGGCCATGTGGTCCTCGTAGGAATCGTGTGAAATGTCCACCACATGGAAGAGGATGTCCGACTCGCGTACCTCATCCAACGTAGACTTGAAGGATTCGACGAGTTGGGTGGGCAATTTTCGGATGAATCCGACCGTATCCGTGAGCAAAAAGGGCAGGTTGCCGATCACGATTTTTCGCACGGTCGTGTCCAGGGTGGCGAACAATTTGTTTTCAGCCAAAACTTCGGTCTTACCCAAGGCATTCATCAAGGTGGATTTTCCCACATTGGTGTAGCCCACGAGGGAGGCCCGAATCAGCGTGCCGCGGTTGCCGCGCTGCGTGGCCATTTGGCGGTCGATTTTCACCAATTTTTCCCGCAGGAGCGCAATTTTTTGCTTAATGATTCGACGGTCCGTTTCAATCTGCGTTTCACCGGGTCCGCGCATGCCGATGCCGCCTTTTTGGCGCTCAAGGTGCGTCCACATGCGGGTCAATCGGGGCAGCAGGTATTCGTACTGGGCCAATTCCACTTGGGTGCGGGCATAGGAGGTCTGGGCGCGCGCGGCAAAAATGTCGAGAATCAAGTTGGTTCGGTCCATGACTTTGATCTCGAACAAGCGCTCAATATTCTTGAGCTGGGAGGGCGACAGTTCGTCGTCAAAAATGGCCAAATCCACCCCGTTGTCGTGGATGTATTCTTTGATTTCCTCCATTTTTCCGCTGCCCAAAAAGGTGCCCGAATCGGGTCGATCCAATTTTTGGGTAAATACCTCGAGGGTTTCCGCACCGGCCGTGTAGGCCAAAAAGCGCAGTTCCTCCAAATATTCTGTCGATTTTGCCTCGGACTGTTCGCGGGTAATGGCACCAATTAAGATGCAGCGTTCCGCTTGGCTCGGGCGGGCCGAATTACGTTCTAGCATGCGCGCAACTCAGAGCTTAGAAGAGGCGCTCCCAGGGGATTCGGCTTGCAATCAGGAGCAATCCCAATCCAAAAAAGACCAAAACGGCCTTGTCCTTGCCTTCGGCATCGGTGGCTTTTTTGAACTTGCTGTTGCCGATGGTGATGAGCACCAGACCCACCAAGTTGGCGGCAATGTGCTCGACGGCAAACCAGCGCAGCTCGGCCGTCTTCATGACTTCTGCGGTGTTGATGGTCAATTGCTCAAACCAAGGGCCCACGAAGTACAAGCCCAAACCCAAGAGGAGTTGGGTGTGGCCGCTGATGAGGGCGATTTTAGCGAGCAGGGCCATTTTGGAATCCGTAGAGGATGCGCCGGAAAGACGGCGGTAAATGGCCAAAAGCACCAAAGCAATTGCAGCGAGCAAAAAGAGGTAGGCAACCGTTCGGTGCGTGTGAAGTAAACCTGTGTACACGATTAAATGCGTTTAGTCTGACCCCAAAGGTAGTTCAATAAGAAATCAGCCCCACCTTTGTACTTTGCAACGCAACTATGGCAAAGAAGAACGCACCCATCCGCAAGCGCGATATCCTGGACTACCATGAGGGAGTTCGGCCCGGAAAGATTGAAGTCATACCTACCAAGCCGTCCAACTCACAGCGCGACTTGAGCATCGCCTACTCCCCTGGTGTAGCGGAGCCCTGCTTGGAAATTGCGGCAAACCCTTCAGATGCCTACCGCTACACGGCGAAAGGCAATTTGGTGGCAGTCATCTCCAACGGTACGGCCGTTTTGGGACTGGGCGACATCGGCCCACTGGCGTCTAAGCCTGTGATGGAGGGCAAGGGCGTTCTCTTTAAAATCTTTGCGGACATCGACGTCTTCGACCTAGAGCTGGACACCAAGGATCCGGACAAATTCATCGAGACGGTTAAAATTTTGGCCCCTACGTTTGGCGGCATCAACCTCGAGGATATCAGTGCGCCTGAGTGCTTTGAAATCGAGCAACGCCTGCGCGAGGAGTTGGACATCCCCATCATGCACGACGACCAGCACGGCACCGCCATCATTACGGGCGCGGCCTTGCTCAATGCATTGGAATTAGTCAAAAAAGACATTGCCCAGGTGAAAGTGGTCTTCAACGGGGCCGGCGCCAGTGCCATCTCCTGCGCCACCTTGTACTTGGCTTTGGGCGTGAAGCCTGAAAACCTCACCATGTGCGACTCCAAGGGCGTCATCCACGACGGCCGCGAAGGGCTGACGCACGAGAAGCTTCGCTTTGCGCGTCCCAATTCCAAGCGCACCCTGGAAGAAGCGATTGAAGGAGCTGACGTATTTGTGGGCCTGTCCAAGGGCAACATTTTGACGCCTGAAATGATCCTAACCATGGGCAAGGACCCTGTGGTCTTTGCCTTGGCCAACCCCGACCCCGAAATCAAGTACGAACTCGCCAAAGAGACGCGCGACGACTTGATTATGGCGACGGGCCGCAGTGACAACCCCAACCAGGTCAACAACGTTTTGGGCTTCCCCTACATCTTTCGTGGGGCCCTAGACGTGCGCGCCACCCAGATCAACGAAGCCATGAAGTTGGCGGCGGTGAAGGCCATCGCTGATTTGGCCAAGGAGCCGGTCCCCGAGATTGTAAACCTGGCCTACGGCAGCCGCAATTTGACCTTTGGCCCGGATTACATCATTCCCAAGCCCTTCGATCCCCGATTGATCTACACGGTGTCCTCGGCTGTGGCCAAGGCCGCCATGGAGTCGGGCGTGGCCCAGCAGTCCATTGCAAACTGGGATGCCTACGAAGAGGAGCTGCGCAGCCGTTTGGGACGTGACGACAAGTTTATTCGACTCGTTATGGAGAAGGCGAAGACCAACCCCAAGAAGGTGGTCTTCAACGAGGCGGAAAACTACCGCGTGCTCAAGGCGGCTCAAATCGTCCTAGAAGAAGGCATCGCTGAACCCATTTTGCTGGGCGACGCAAGCCGCATTCAGGCCTTGAACGAAGAGTTCAGCCTGGGCTTAGAAGATGTTCAAATCATCGACGTCAAGAGTTTCCACGTGCCCCGCATTGCCGAGTACGCGGACGAATACTACAAATGGCGCCAGCGCAAGGGCGTAGGCTACGACGAAGCGCGTCGCAACATGCGCAACCGCGATTACTACGGGCCTATGATGGTTCGCATGGGCGATGCCGATGCCTACATCACGGGGTCCATGGTGAAGTACCCACGCGCCGTGAAGCCCGTCCTCGAAATTTTAGGTCCCAAAGACCACAGCCGCACGGTCGCCGGTGTCTACGTGATGCTGACCAAGCGTGGCCCACGCTTCTTTGCGGATACGACCATGAACCAGGACCCCTCCGCGGAGCGCGTGGCGCAAATCGCCTGTGAGGCCGCGGCCATGGTGCGCAAGATGAACCTAGAACCCCGAGTGGCTTTGTTGAGCTACTCCAACTTTGGGTCGTCTTCCGAGGGCAAAACGCCCAAGAAGATGCGCGACGCGCTTCGCATCATTCGCCAGCGCGAACCTGGACTCATCGCTGACGGCGAAATGCAAGCCAACTTCGCCGTAGACAACGTCCTCTTGCAGGAGCAGTTCCCCTTCAGCGACTTGGTGGGCAAGGAACCCAACATCTTTGTTTTCCCCGGCCTGAGCTCTGCGAACATTTCGTACAAGCTACTTCAGTCCATGGGCAGCATGGAGGCCGTAGGTCCCTTGTTGATTGGTCTGAGCTACCCGGCGCACGTGTTGCAGCTGGGCTCCAGCGTCCGCGAAATCGTCAATGCCGCCGCTATGGCTGTGATTGACGCGCAGTCGCGGGAGGTAGTTGACTAAAGCCGAGCGCTGCAAGTAGGGCGAGGCCCACACAGATCCACCACAGCATCTCAAATCCCGGGCCCGCAATCGTGCGGGTACCGAGGATAGGTGCGAGGATGTGGCCCAAGGCGTATGTGGCGGCGTAGAGGCCGAGGTAGCGGCCGCGAGAAGCGTCTCCAGCACGCAGGGTGATCCAAGAAATCATGAAGGGCATGGCTAGAATTTCTGCCACGCTAAGAATGCCCATCGACAAGAAAAGGTTGGGCACCCCATCTAATAGATTCAAGCTGGCAAACGACAGTGCCAGGATGACACAGCCCAAGGCGATGGCAAAGCGGGGCTTGATCCGGTTTTGGGCCCAGTTGACGAAGACCATTTCGACGCCCACCACCAGCACGCCGTTTGCGCCCAGTAGGAGGCCGATCATTTCTTCGGAGAGGTGGTATTCGTTCCGGTAGTAGAGCGGGAGGGAGGCGACCAATTGGAAGAAAATGACCGCAAAAATCAAGACCAGGGCCGAGAAGGCCATAGCGCTAGGGTCGCGGAAGGGGGACCGGCCTTTGGGCTTGACTTCGCGCTGGCTCCTTGGCTGGCGCTTTCGGAAGTAGGCGGTGAACAGGATGCCGGCGCCAAAGCAGGTGAGGGCATCGGCCCAAAAAAGCCCCTGGTAGTTCAGGGCGGCGATGAGGCCCGCTGCGGCAGGGCCTAAGGAAAAGCCGAGGTTGATGGCCATTCGGTTCAGGGAGAAGGCCTTCGTGACATTTTCGGGTTTGGCGTATTCAAAGACGGCTGCGGAATTGGCGGGGCGCACCATGTCGGCGATGGCCGTGAGTAAAAAGACGCCCGCGCAGAGCAACCAAAAATTTGAAATAAAGGAAAGCCCCAAAAAGAGGATGCTGCCGCCAAAAAGGGCAAAACTTTGGACGCGGTAGGAGCCGATTCGGTCCGTCCAATAGCCGCCATTGAAGGCGCCCAGCATAGAGCCGGCCCCAAAGCAGGCCATGACGTAGCCGGTGTCCTCCAATGAAAAGTGCAGGCCCTCCGTCAAGTACAAGCTCAAAAAAGGGAGAACCATGGTGCCCGCTCGGTTGATGAGCATGACGGTGGCGAGAACCCACGCCTCTGGGGAGAGGCCCGAAAAGGCTGCTTTGTAGGAACGCACCGCCGCGGTCAAGGGATTTTGAGCTGGCATGCGGCAAAGGTACCGCCCGAGGTGCCCCGGCTGTTCACTATCTTCACCGCAATGAAGCGTTTTTTCTTCCTCTTTGCGATGCTTTTGGCGCCGCTTGCCTGGGCCCAGGACGACCCGCACTTTCTGCATGGATTTGGCTACGATTACTCCATCGGGGTGCCGCGCAACAATGCCGGCCAGCTCTTCATGGGCAATGGTTTGAACTACGTGCCGCGCTATGTCTTCCCGGTGAATGAAAACTTGAGCTACGGCCTAGGCTTGCCCATCGGGGCTTCCTTGGTGCAGTCCTTGGTGAGCGGTGCATCCGCCCTGGGGGTGAATTACGCGTTGTGCGGTTCCGTGCATGCCGGCATGGGGGCGACGGCAGCGAGTACCAAAATGGTTGGGGGCTTCTTCAGCCTGGGATTGGGCAGCTACGACGTCAATTACTTTGACCTCTATGGGATGACGCGTGATGCGCATTACGGCCCCTACGTGGAGGCCGGTTTCCGAATTCCCTACTACGGCCAAGACTTGACCATCGCCATTGCGAACTGGCGGGGGATGAATGCTGCCAACGGACGCTCGCAGGTATTCTCCGTAAAGCTGATATACGAATTCTTTTAAGCGCCGAGTAAACGCTTAACGGCGTCTGCTACGGCTTTTCCTTCCGCTTTTCCAGCCAGGGCTTTGCTGCAAACGCCCATGGCCTTTCCAAAGTCTCCAGGACCGCTGGCACCGACTTGAGCCAAAAGTGGTTTTAAGGCTGCTTCTAGGTCGGCTCCCTCGAGCATGGCAGGCAAGTAGGCACTGATAACGGCCAACTGCTCTTCCTCGACCTGGGCCAAATCCGCACGGTTCTGCTGGTTGAAGATGTCAGCAGCTTCTTGCCGCTGCTTCTTCAGGCGCTGCAGTACAGCCACCTCTTGAGCTTCGGTAAGGCTACCCCCATTGCCGGCATTGGACTTCTCCATGGTAAGGGCGGTCCGAATAGCACGAATCGCCTCCAAGCGCACTGTCTCTTTAGCGCGCATGGCCGATTTCAGGTCTTCACTCAGGCGTGCGTCTAGGGTTTCAGTCGACATTGTCGTGTAGGAATGAATTATGCGAGCGGAATTCCACATCGTTTTTCTCACCACTCAGTCCAGTCTTGCCTAGGTTAGATTCTTTCGAGTAGGCGGTAGGAGCGACATCCATGCCTTTGCGGGCATAGCTCGGGGTCTCCCATTCCTGCTCCGTCATTACCATGGCTTGGACGTGGGTATTAAACGTGTGGTTGTAGTTCGAAAGGTACGCGCGACGTTCGGCAGCCATGCGGTTGAGTTTGTCGCGGCTGATGGGGTCGTTCTCCGGATCCAATTGGACAGGTCCTTTGGGACCGGGCTCAACGACGCGCAATTCAAAATCGTCCGAAACGCGTGCACGAGAGACGGGGGGCTCAGGCGTTGCCGCTGCCTCCGGGGCCGATTTTGCCTCAGGCAAAGCGGCTTCTGGATCTAGGGATGCGGGCGCAGAGGGGACAGGGGCCTCTTGAACTTCCCACGTTTCCTCCTGTGTTTCAGCTAGGGGTGCTTCCTGAACATGGGGTTCAGCGACTGGAGCCTCAGATGCTTCCAATGCAGGCACTTCTGCTTCGGCAGCTGCCTCAGGCTCTGGATGTGCAACTTCGGCAGAAGGAGCAGGGGTGGGCGCAGGGCCAAAGAGTTCTTCTTCCAGGGCGCGCAAGTCGTTCAAATCGTACGAAGCCACTTCGCGTCGCTTGGGACTTTCCTCGGCGACTGGATGGATGGTCTCCTCGGTCTTGGCGTCAACTTCAGGTACTTCTTCTGCAGCGGGAGCAGCTTCCGCTACCGGAGCTTCCAGCTCAAACTCAGCGTCTACTTCGGGAGCTTCTTCTGCAAGAGGTGTTTCAAATTCGTACGAGGCTTCGACTTCGGTCGCGATCTCTGACACGGAAGCATCTTCCGCTACCGGTGTTTCCAGCTCAAACTCGGCGTCCACTTCCGGAGTTTCTTCGGCCAAAGGTGCCTCAACGGCAGCCTCAACTTCAGGTGCTTCCTCCGCTTGGAACGTTGGAATAAATTCATCCGCAGGCGCATCATGGCTGAAGGCGTCAAATTCCTCCGGATACTCCAGGGTAAATCCAGCATCGTCCGCATCGTCATGGAGTTGGAAAATGGTCGTTTCACCATCTTCTTCGGCTTCCGCTTCTTGACCCGAAAGTGGCTTCTCCACGTCCCATTCCACATCGTGGTCTAGGTCAAAGGAAGGCATCTCATAGGCAGGACCTTCTTCGTCCTCGTCTTCCAGGGCGATGGGTGCATCTGGCGCAACTTCCTCCTCCTCTGGGAGCTCAAAAACGGCAGGGGCATCCTCTGCTTCCAGGGAGGAATCCTCCAGGGACATTTCCCAAGGGGCAGGCTCTTCCGCCGACGATTCGGGCAGTTCAGCTACCGTGTTCACTTCAAAGTTCAGTCCTTCGTCTTCGCTGAATTCAGCCTCGACTTCGGAAAGCCCTTCGGCCTCAAACGCCTCTTCCGCAAAATCCTCGGTAGCAGCTTCGGTCGGGGCTTCCGCGACGGGCCCCTCTTCTTCGTCCAGCTGATGGACCAAGGGCAAGTCCGCTTCCGCTTCGGCATGTGCCTCAAGCGGTTGCTCGGCGGCGAAGCGCGCGGCGTTCAGGGCTTGGGCTTCGGGCTTGATGGCAGACTTGGGGTCTTCGGGAAGGGGCTGGTCCTCGATGGCTTGGAAGAGGTCGATTTGGCCGGGAAGCTGGTCGGAAGCCTTGCTGGCAGCAGGCGCTTTCGGCACTTCATTCAGCGGCTTCTCTTCGTCCAATTTGTACACGACCGTTTCAGGAACGGCTGGAGCAATGGCCCCTACCGGATTGCTGGCGCTGAAACCGGTGGCAATGACGGTCACTTGAACGGCGTCGCCCAACTGCTCGTCCTCGCCGATGCCCATGATGATGTCCACCTGGCGGCCCGCTTGGTCCTGAATGTAGTCGTTGATCTCGCCAATTTCGTCAAAGGTGATTTCATGTTGGCCACTGCCCGAAACAATCAACAGCAGCACGTGGCGCGCCCCTTGAATGTGGTTGTCATTGAGCAAAGGCGAATCCAGGGCCTCCTGGACGGCGTTCATGGCACGTTCGGGCCCGCTCGCTTTGGCCGAACCCATAATCGCCGTGCCGGAGTTGTGCAGGACCGTACGCGCATCGCGCAAGTCAATGTTGACGTTGTAGTGGTGCGTGATGACCTCGGCGATGCCCTTGGCAGCTGTAGCCAACACTTCGTCTGCTTTGTTGAAGCCGGCCTTGAACCCGAGGTTGCCGTAGACTTCACGCAGTTTGTTGTTGTTGATGACGATGAGCGAATCGACCTGCTCTTTGAGTTTTTCGACGCCCGCTTCGGCTTGACGTTGGCGCAGACCGCCCTCAAAGGCAAAAGGAGCCGTCACAATGCCCACGGTTAGAATGCCCAGTTCTTTCGCGGCTTTGGCAATGACAGGCGCGGCTCCGGTGCCCGTACCACCGCCCATGCCTGCCGTGATGAAGACCATTTTCGTTTGGTTCTCCAGCATGCGCTGCACGGTGTCGTAGCTCTCCAAGGCGGCTTTCTCCCCAATTTCGGGATTGGCCCCGGCACCCAAACCTTCGGTCAGGGTGGCGCCCAGTTGCACTTTATTCTCCACCGGGCTGTGCGCCAAGGCTTGGGCATCGGTGTTGCAGACGATGAAGTCTACGCCCCGAATGCCTTGCAGCTTCATGTAGTTAACGGCGTTGGAACCGCCGCCACCTACACCTATCACCTTGATGACAGAAGACCGGTGTTTGGGTAAATCAAAATCTAACGTATCGCTCATGAGTGGGCTCAGATCATTCGTCAATTAGGTCAATAAACTTGTCGGCCCATTTCTTGAACCAGTTGCCTTGGTTGGCGCTGGTAGCAATGGGCTGTTTTTCTTTGGGGGCGTCTTCGGCAGAGGCCTCCACGAGGTCCTCCTCGTGCTGTTCCTGGGGGCCGTCGAGCAAATGGTCAAAGGCAGATTCGTCGGCCTCCTCCGTAGCGTCGGCGACAGGGGCCAGGTCCGCTTCGTCTTCGTGGGATTCCACGGCATCTACCCCGGCCACGGGCGCCTCCCAAGCCGCTTCTTCGGCAGGTGCTAGGTGGTCTACGGTCTCAGCAACTTCGGGCTCGGGAACCTCTACAAAGTCAATGGCTTTGCGGCTGTTCAAGCCTTGCATCAACAGACCTACCGCTGTGGCGTAGATGGGCGAATTCAAAGGGTTGGTGGCTTCCAACGAAGCAAGGTGCTCGTTGGGGTAGCCCACGCGCGTGTCCAGACCCGTTAAGTACTCTACCAACTGCTTGATGTGCTTCAGCTGGCTGCCGCCACCGGTGATGACTACGCCGGCGATCAACTTCTTGGAAGGTTGGTCGTAGCCGTAGTTCTTGATTTCGGTGAAGACCGCGTTAATGATTTCCGTGCAGCGCGCATGGATGATGCGGCTGAGGTTTTTCAGGCTGATTTCTTTGGGCTCGCGACCGCGCAGGCCGGGGATAGCGACGATTTCGTTCTCCTTGTTCTCGCCGGGCCAAGCGCTACCGAAGCGAACTTTCAAGGTTTCGGCCTGCTTCTCGATGATGCTGCAGCCTTCCTTGATATCGCTGGTGATGATGTTGCCGCCGTGAGGAATCACCGCGGTGTGGCGAATGATGCCGTCTTTGAAAATGTCCACATCCGTGGTGCCACCTCCAAGATCCACCAGTACGACCCCGGCTTCTTTCTCTTCTTGGCTCAACACGGCGTCGGCACTGGCGAGAGGCTCCAGGTTGACGGTGTGCAGGTCCAAATTCGCACTCTTCACACAGCGCGCAATGTTTTTGATGCTCGTCAATTGGCCAACCACGATGTGGAAGGAAGCTTCCAAACGTCCGCCGTACATGCCG
>CAXRFY010000178.1:0-2380 GCA_964229925.1 Schleiferiaceae bacterium | reverse complement strand
GCCCGCGATAGGTGCTTGAACGGTAAAAATATCTTCCAAGTACAAGACCGTAGGGTCCGTGTACTCTTGCCCCAAGGGGAAAGCGGTGTGCGGAGTCGTGGGCCCAATCAAGGCATCCACTTCTTGAAGGGCGGTCAACGTAGCGTCGCGCACCACTCGGCGGGCTTTTTGCGCCTTGCCGTAGAAGGCGTCAAAGTAACCAGCGCTGAGGACAAACGTGCCCAGCAAGATTCGGCGCTGCACCTCCTTGCCAAACCCTTCCGAACGCGACAGCTTGTACAGGGACTCCAGGTCCTCAAACTGCTCGCTGCGGTGGCCAATATGAATACCGTCGTAGCGCGCCAGGTTGGAGCTCGCTTCGGCAGTGGTCAGGATGTAGTAGATGGGCACGAGGGCGTCCAAGTAGGGAAAGTCGAGGGCTTTGACGCTGTGGCCAGCCGCTTGAAGTTTAGCTACGGTGGCGTCAAAATGGGCGCGAATCGCGGGATCCAAGGCCTCGTTTTCAATCACCTCGCGGTAGTAGCCAAAGGACATGGGACGATCGGCAGCAGCAGGCTGCATGACAGGCACGTCGCGGTCCGAGCAGGTCGTATCGTAGTCGTCCCCCCCCGAAATCACCTCCGTAATCAATGCCAAGTCGTCGAGGCACTTCGCAAAGGGCCCGACTTGGTCAAAGGAAGAGGCATAGGCAATCACTCCGTGGCGCGAGACGCGTCCGTAGGTGGGCTTGACGCCGTATATGCCGGTAAAGGCGGCGGGCTGGCGAATGGAGCCGCCTGTATCGGAACCCAAAGAGGCGTGGCAGATATCCGCAGCCACAGCTGCGGCAGAACCGCCGGACGAACCCCCTGGCGTAAGCGCAGGGTTCACGGGGTTTTTGACGGGACCGTAGGCGGACGTTTCGTTGGAGGAGCCCATGGCGAATTCGTCGCAGCCCGTTCGGCCCAAAACAATAGCGTCCGCCGCGAGCAATTTCTCGACGACGGTGGCCGAAAACTGGGCTTCAAAACCGCGCAGCATGTTCGAGCTCGCACTCACCCCATGCCCGGTATAGCACAGGTTGTCCTTGAGGGCCATGATGACACCAGCAAGGGGTCCCGCCTGCCCAGTTTGGAGCTTGGCGTCTACCTCAGCCGCTTTGGCCCGGGCGCTCTCCGGAAAGAGCTCCACAAAAATGTTGAGATCGGATTTTTCTTCAGCGCGCTGCAAAGCCGCCTCTACCAGTTGGATACAGGTGGTCTCCCCGGCGTGAAGTGCCGAGTGCAGGCTTGCAATACTTGGATAGGTCACTCCTTGTCCTTGGGCTTCTCGTCCTCGTCTTCTTTCATCGCCTTCTTAAACTCCTTGACGCCGCCGCCCAAGCCTTTCATCAACTCGGGAATTTTGCGACCGCCAAACAGCAAGAGGACCAAAGCCACGATCAGAACAATCTGCCAAGGGCCAACCATGCCCAGAAAAATGCTTGATACCATTGTGTTGTCGTTAATGGGGGTAAAAGTACAAAGCCCCGTCCCGCTATTTCAGTTTTTCCGCCAACTCGCGGATGACTTTTTTCGCAGGTTTGCCCTCGTACAGAATTTTATAAACCGCCGAGGCGATGGGCATGCGGACTTCGCGCGACTTTTTAACGTCCCGAATCAACTTCGTCGCATAGTAGCCTTCCGCTACCATGCTCATTTCCAACATCGCACTTCGAACGGTATAGCCCTTGCCGATGAGGTTGCCGAGGGTGCGGTTTCGGGAAAAGGGCGAGTACATCGTGACAAAGAGGTCGCCCGAATAGGCCGTTTTCGAAATGTCCCGTTTCATGGGCTGAACGGCCTTGATAAAGCGCTTCATTTCCACCAAAGCATTGCTGACGAGGACCGCTTGAAAATTGTCCCCGTAGCCCAAGCCGTGGCAGATGCCGGCGGCAATGGCGTAGATGTTTTTCAGCACGGAGGCGTATTCGGTGCCGTAGATGTCGTCCGTGCAATTGGTTTGGATGGCGGGGCCGCTGACTTTCTTCGCCAGGGCCTTGGAAAGTTGCTCGTTCTGGGAGGCAATGGTTAGGTAGGACAGGCGTTCCAGAGCGACTTCCTCCGCGTGGCAAGGTCCTAGAATGGCCCCGAACTGACTGTAGTCCAGCCCAAAGTGGTCGTGGAGGAATTCCCCGACGATTTGGTGCGTTTGGGGCACAATGCCCTTTACCGCGGAGAAGACCATTTTGGTCGGAAGAATGTCGCGCAGGGGCTCAATGGCTTCGGCCAAGAAGGCGGAAGGGATGGCCAAGACCAAAATGTCCGAGTCTTCCGCAACGGTGCGGATGTCGCTGTCCATGTCCAGCTTTTCCACATCCAATTCGACCTCGGACAGGTACTTGGGGTTGTGGTGGTGGATT
>CAXRFY010000177.1:0-7787 GCA_964229925.1 Schleiferiaceae bacterium | reverse complement strand
GTCTAGGATTTTCTACGTGGGTAGGGGCCACTATTGGGGTCGGGTACCGTCTACCACTTGGTGCGAAAGAATAATTCTCAAAATCCAATACTAAAAAAGCCGGCTCATCGCCGGCTTTTTTCGTTTCAGACCTTACTTCTGATTGTCTTCGAGTGATTTAATTCGGTCCTCCAGTTTGCCAATCCACGTTTTCATCAGATTGAGCATCATGAAGAGGAAAACAACGAGCAAGCCGCTAATGGCTGCAAATACGAGTTCTGTTGACATACTGAAGAGAATTTAGTGCGGATGAAGGGAATCGAACCCCCACGCCTCACGGCGCCAGATCCTAAGTCTGGTGCGTCTACCAATTTCGCCACATCCGCAATTAGGATGGGGCAAAGATAGGGGCAAAGCAGCAGATAGCAGGCGCCCAGAAACGCTTAGTTTTTTCGGAGCATTCTCGAAAGTGTAGAACGGGATACATTCAAATAGCTCGCGATTTCCTCCTGCGTGCAGTAGGTAAAAACGTCTGGAAAGCGCTGGAGCAACCTGGCTAAGAGCTCTGGTTTGCTCATAACTTTCAGATCTAGTATACGCTGTTTTCGGATAGGGATAAGGCCGCTACAAATACGGTTGAAAAGCTGATTCCACGCATGGACATCCTCTAAGCTGGCAAGATACTTGGGATGATCAAGGGTGTAATACACAATCTCTGTTTTAGCCACCAATGCGGCCTGCATGGGCCGACCGTAAAAGAGCATATCCTCGTTGGCGAGAATGGAGTTGGGGATAATGAGTTCAAAATTTCGAAGCGTTCCAGAAGGCAACATGGACTGTGCAAAGCCCCATCCGGATTGAATGCAAAAGGTTAATGGACGCTTGTCTCCATACCTCAACAAGGTTTCGCCAGGTTGAGCTATGAAGGGGCCTTCAAAAGCATCAGCAAAATGATGCATGGCTGCTTCCAGCTCCTTATCGCCCTGGAGCAGCACCTGGCACAACTGAAACACGTACGGATTACCCATGGTCATCTGCATGGGTCCACCGGGATAGCGTAGCAGCAGAACGGTTCAGGTAATCGCCTATTTCGTCTTGGGTCAACCCAGGAAGGGCACCTGCATTCCGTTTGATCCATGCTTTCCAGGCATCTCGATCCTCAAATTGCGCCTCATAACTGCAGGTGCGCAAAAAGAGTAATTCATTCCAAAGAAGACCTTGAAGAAAGCGCTCGGCGACATCTTGTTGATGTGCATCCAATTCCCGAATAGCGGGTAGCGCCATTCGCCACACTTTGCAGGAAGTCAAGCATCTAAAAATGCTTTTGTGCGCCTGGACATGGACCTCTGCTTTTAACTGAATCACATGGCCCGAGCGGTGAATAGCCAATAGGCGTTGCTTCCCTTGGTATTCCACAAATTCCCCTATACATCCACTCTCAATGTACAGGGCATGGCTGTGGGTCTCGTCCCGATGGATGACGTCTCGTGTGACTAATTCCGGCACACGTTCCAGGTATTCCAACAGCCATTCCACCTCATGCTTTTGCAGGGAAATTAGCTCGGGCATCACCCCAATGACCGCCGAAAGCACCTTTTCATGCTCAATCAAAACAGACCGAATTTAACATTTAGGTAACATTGGCTTCCATGGGACACATTCTCAAGTTAGGGCAAAATCTACTTTCGAATTAAACCTAACTAACAAACCAACTTATGAAGAAATGCCTACTCTCTTTGATGGTTGTTCTCGGGATGGGAACATCGCTGAATGCACAAGTATGTGATCCGGACACGTCCAACCACCACATGGGAGCCTTTGGCTACCCCACGCTGGAATGGTCTGGCGTTTGGGTCAATAACCAAATGCCCAGCTTCGCCTGTGACTCCACCAATCCGCTTATGCAACTCGTTGCCACGGTGGGCCAACCTTTTGATGTGACGTTGACGGCCGCGCTGGGCGACACCTTTCCAAGCGGAGGATTGCTCATTCCTACGGTGAGCTCGACGTATTTGTACAATACGGGCTTGCCATCGTGGATGACCATTGAGATTAAGGACTCGGTGACGCTTTCGGGCAGTCGAACCTGCATACGTCTTACGGGAACACCCACGATTAATGACACCATCACGTACGACCCTATTACCGGGTTTAACGGATGGTTCTGGACCAGCTGGTTCCGCACAGAGGGCACCTACTTTGGCTTCCCGGCCATCGACACGTTTGGATTTTGCCACCTTGTTCGGGTCGAGCAAGACTTTACCGGCCTGAATGAGCGAAGCGCTGGAAGCATGGACGTGGCCCCAAATCCCGCCAATGATTTTGTGACCCTAAACTTCAGCGAAGGCGTAACGCCTCGTGCCGTCGCGGAAATCCGCTTGATGACCCCCACAGGACAAGCTTTCCAGCTCCCTGTTCGTGCACTCGACCTGCAGACCTGGCGCCTCGAAACATCTATGCTGCCAGCTGGCACATTTTGGATAGAAGTTCCCCACGGTGAAGCTATCCTTCGAGAAAAATTGATCATTCAACGCTAATCCTTGAGTGGAAGTGAAGAGCGCCTGTCGGAACCTTCGTTCTGGCGGGCGCATCCTCCAATTCTTGCCGTGCCATGAAGCTTCGTTTGTTTGGTATAGGGCTGATTGCCAGCCTTTCTGCCTTGGGCCAATGGGCCTTTGAAGGACCTATTCCCCCAATCACCTCCGGATACGGATCCTATGGTCCAGACTCCTCCAATGTTCAGTTTTTTACGATCCCAGCGGATACGGATACCTCGTTCGAATGTGCGCAGGATATACGGGGGCTACTCTTTACCCCTGCCAGCGGCACGGGACCATTTCCTACAGTATTCTACTTGCCAGGAAGCAGTGTGAGCGAAGCGTACCTGCAAGACAGTGGCTTTTATTGGACCGTTGAACGCTATGGGCACCTTTTGGCCTCCAATGGGTATGCGATGGCAGCCTTGCGCTGGCCCACGGACATGTACAATTCGCATGGTTGCGGCTACTACTTCACCGAAGCAGCCGTCGATTACTTCCCCACCTTGATTGATACGACCCGAATAGGCTTCAAAGGCATGAGTCAGGGCGGGACTGTGTCGAACTGGCTCGCTTTGAAGCGATTCATTAATTCGGGTTGGGGCTCAAACGGCCGCTTTGTTCAGCCGGATGCCTACTGGGGGCCCATTGGCTGGATTCGAGATTTTCCTGCAGACCAGCAGAGTTACACCGACAGCGCATTAGCCGCCATGCCAGACGATGTGCTCTATTTACCAACGGTTTCGGAACTGGACAACCTGCACGATATCCGCGTCCACATCGACCTCTACACCTTTATGGGCGTACCGGACAGCAACAAAGCATTCTACATCATCCGTGGCGATACCGTCAATTCCTACATCTACTGGGCTACACATGAGACCGAACGCACCTACGTCGAAGACACCAGTTCTTTGAATTTCTTCACCTACATGACCAAGTACGATGCCTTGGATTACTGGGCCTTTTTTCGACCCTTAATGGCCCTTTGTGCCACTGCCTGGGAGGGAGATACCGCCGCTCGACGCATCTGCATGGGCAATGGCGAAGCGATCCAAGTTCAAATGGCGCAAGGTCAACTCAAGGACCTCCTGGTCACTGATGACCCCAAGCCCGAGATGCACTGGGTTTGGAACAACGGAACCTACGCCAATCCTTGCACCGTTGCCTGGAACATGCGTCAGTACGTCACCGCCGACGCCTGCTTCCTCTTGAGCATACCCGAAGAAGATACCTGGGACTACCGCCCCATGGCCTTTCCCAATCCCGCGTCGGCACGCCAATGGATTACCTTAAATGCAGAGCAGGCGGACCTCAAGGAGCTGCATGTATACGACACCCAAGGACGTGAAGTCCCCTTTGAACAAGCTGGCTCCAGCATTCAGCTCAGACAAGAAGGCTACTACATCCTCAAATGCCTGTGGTCCAATGGCCACATCAGCCAGCATCGAATCGTTATTTCTCCCGCCCCATGAAATCCTGGATTGCCCTCCTTTTCTTGTGCCTCACACCAAACCTTTTTGCACAGTCCTATCCGTATTCGGGCCCTATTGGACCCATTACCAGTGGGTATGGCGCCCCCGGACCCTACACCGCCAGCATTACCCATTTTACGCTTGCCCCAGATAGTCTGCGGGAATGCCAGGACACGATTCGGGCCATCCTTTTCCGGCCTCAAGGCTTGAGCGGGGAACTTCCAACCATTTTTCACTTTCCCGGGTCCGGCATTGAAGACATGACGGATGAGAGCTTTGAAAACATCATGCTGGTGCATGGGAACTACGCGGCTAGCTTGGGGTATAACCTAGTGACCATGCAGTATTCTTCCGCGAGCTACAACGATTGCGGCTGTGCCTATCAGCTTTCCAATGAAGTGTTAGACCTTTTCCCCGGCCAAATAGACACAACCCGAATCGGCATCAAAGGGTCCAGCTGGGGCGCCGGTATCGCCAATTGGCTTTCACTCAAACGGTACATCAACAGCGGCTGGGGCAGCAATGGCCGGTTCACCTGGTGCGATGCAGGCTCCTCGTTCGTGGGATGGATCTACGATTGGCCCAATGACATCTATACCCAAACAGACAGCGGCCTGGCCGCCATGCCCGACGACGTACTGTACTTACACACATATTCGGAAATGGACAACGTGTGCGACCCTCGAACGATGATTGACCTGTACACCCACATAGGCGTGCCTGACAGTAACAAGGCCTTTTGCCTCTACCGAGCGGATACCGTTAACTCGCACATCTACTGGGCCACCCATTTTTCCATTGGCACCTACTCCGAGGATTCCGCACAGTTTGTCGCCTACATCACCAAGAACGATGGGCTAGACCAATGGGGCTACTTGAGGCCCCTTCATGCCCTTTGCGCCGCCGCCTGGAACGGCGATGCCATGGCTAAATCCATTGCCGTTGGGGACGGCGACAGCCTCCAAACCACCTGGGCCCAGGGGCAGCTCAAAGGTCCGCTCGTCAGCGATACACCGGATCATACCACCTTCTACAGTTGGAATACGGGGCAAGGCTACATGAGTGACTGCCACGTTACATGGAACATGCGCCAGTACGTCAATCCCAATGCTTGCCTGGATTTAAGTGAGCCCGAATGGGATGCCCTCCCAAAATTTGAAGCGGCCGTTTACCCCAATCCCTTGCGAGTGGGCGACGCCCTTCACGCAGACCTTCCCGCACCGCTGGCAGAAGGTCGCATCGTAAACACAGAGGGGCGCGTCGTAGCGATTTTCAAACGTCTGGACGCTGTTCACCTACCAGCGCCTGGGACCTATTACGTGCTGTTTAGACTAGAATCGGGTGCCCTGTATACCGCAAAAATCAGCGTCCTAGGGCGGCCCTAAAGCTTAAGGTACAAGCTCCTCTCCCCCGCCAGTGAGCACCGACTTCCTTCTATAAATAAGGGCCCAGCCGGATGTGCCCTCCACTTGGAAGAGGTCCCAAATCAGCATACCGTCAAAGCCATAAATCAGAGGCTTGAAACTCTTGTCCTTTGAACAAATGGACTGACTTAAATCCCCCAGGATATACGCACTATCGGCAAACCCGAGAAGAATAAAGGGGTTGCGCTTAAGTCCCAATCGGTAGAGCAGCTGGCCGCTCGCGCATCGATTCACACAATGAATGGGCAAGATTTTCACGCTCGGCTCGCCCCCTTTGGCCTCCGCGATAAACGGTCGAATCGTCTTCATCGCATGCTTCCAGCGCGCATCATCGCTGGACAGTTCTTGGAGCTGTTTCACGGCAGGCGTATGCTGAAGCAAACGGTCCAAATTGAACTTCCCCCCCGCCACACATCGCTGGTACAAGAGCTTCGACAAAATCATGCTCCAATATATTCGCTTCGCCGCATTCGTCCAATCGAAAAGTTGTTAACATGCTGTGCAATTTATTCCCTGCTTGCAGGCCTTTTTGGGTCGGTCGGCTACCTTTATGCGTTCAAGACGAACCCATCACAAATGATTCATCTCAAGCCCGAAGAGCTCAACATTCCTGACTTGCAGCGCACCTTGCAATTCGCGGTTGGACCTCGCCCCATCGCGTTGGTTTCCACCGTCGACCGCGACGGTCGTGTCAACCTGAGTCCCTTCAGTTTCTACAATGTATTTAGCACCAACCCGCCTATTGTGGTCTTTTCTCCCGCACGGCGTGGACGCGATGGCAGCACAAAAGACACGCTGAACAATGTTTTGGCAGTGCCTGAGGTGGTCATCCATTCGGTCAGCCATGCCATGGTGGAACAAACCAGCTTGTCTAGCACCGAATACGATACTGGCGTAAATGAATTCGTGAAGGCCGGGTTTACGGCGGTCGAAAGCGACCTTGTGCATCCGCCGCGCGTATCCGAAGCCCCCGTTGCCATGGAGTGCGAGGTCATCGAAGTCAAAGAATTAGGCACCGGCCCCGGCGCAGGAAACCTGGTGATTTGTGAAGTGAAGCTCATTCACATCAACAGCGCTGTGCTGGATGAAGAAGGCCGTTTGGACCAGGACCAATTGGACCTGGTGGGTCGATTGGGGGGCGACTGGTATGTCCGGGCCAACGGCGATGCCCTCTTTGAGGTAGAAAAACCCCTTGCCACGAAGGGCATTGGGGTGGATGCGCTCCCGAAGCCCATACGCACTTCCACCATTTTGAGTGGAAATGATTTGGGCCGTTTGGGCAATGTGGAAATGCTTCCCACCGAAGAGGAAGTGGCGGAATTTGCCACCCACCGCCGCATCCGCGAAATCTTTGACCAAACCGCCGACCGCATTGAGCGCCGCGAGCTTCTGCACCACTATGCCAAAGAAGCTCTGGAGAACAACAAGGTGAAAAAAGCGTGGAAAATCCTGCTCACCGACCGCTTAAATGCCCCAAAAACCAATTCAAACGCATAAATTCACCTCCTCAATACTTTTTATATGGAAATTACTGGAACCGTAAAGAAAATCCTTGACTTACAGCAGGTTAGCCCTACGTTTCGCAAGCGCGAACTCGTAGTTCAGACCGATGAGCAATACCCCCAACCCATTCTGATCGAATTCACCCAGGACCGTTCAGACCTTTTGAACCGCGTGCAAGAAGGTCAGAAAGTGACGGTTTCCATCAACATTCGTGGACGAGAGTGGCAAGGTCGCGAAGGCGAAACGCGTTACTACGTGTCTATCCAAGGCTGGCGCATCCAAAACGCCGATGCACCCGTAGCGCCTCCCGCCCCTCAGGGCCAGACCTATGGCGGTGGTGCCCCCGTGGCGCAAGCGCCCGCCGTGCCCAACACCAATGCGTTTGACGGCGACGACGACGATCTGCCTTTCTAAGGGTTGATCCACGAAAAAACAAGCAAGGACCCTGGGCAGCGCCCGGGGTCTTTTTTTAAGGCTTAACTGGAAGCGCGGACGTCCAACACGTCGCGCAGGGCCGTGCCCAAGGCCATAAAAGCGAGGACGAGGCTCGCTAGCGCAAAGCCCGGCACCAGGGCGAGGTGGGCTTGGCCCGTCAACAAATACGCATAGTGGTCCCGAATCATACCTCCCCAGGAGGGCATCGGCGGCTGCGCCCCGATGCCCAGGAAGCTCAGGCCCGACTCCAAGAGAATGGCTGAGGCAAACTGGCTTGCGGCCAACACGGTGAGTGCGGGTATGACTTGGGGCAAAATGTGACGGATAATAATGCGGCTGGAGGAATAGCCCAGGACTTGGGCGGCTTGAATGAATTCGGCCTCTTTGATGGAGAGCACTTGCCCACGAACCAAACGCGCCACCTCCACCCATGC
>CAXRFY010000176.1:0-2894 GCA_964229925.1 Schleiferiaceae bacterium | reverse complement strand
TTCGAACCCGCGACCCCGACCTTGGCAAGGTCGTGCTCTACCAACTGAGCTACTTTCGCAGTGGGGCGACAAAAATAGGAAGAAAACAGACTTCCACAAGCATTCTAGAAAGGAAATTTACGATTGCCCAAAACGGTCTTTCCACCGCTGTACCAGGAGGAGGGCCTCCATGGGGGTCATGGCATTGGGGTCCACCTGCTGCAACTCATTCTTCCATGCCTGAGATTCAGGATCTTCCCATTGAATAAAGGAAAGCTGGACATCGCCGGCGCCCGTGGCAACGGGCGCAGCAGTGGGCGCTTCCCCGTGCAATTTTTCGAGTGAATTCAAGACTTCTTGGGCGCGCAGGACGACAGGTTTGGGCATTCCGGCCATGCGCGCCACGTGGATGCCGAAGGAATGGTTGGAACCTCCGGGGGCCAGGGTGCGCAGGAAGACTACTTGGCCGTCGTCTTCGAGGATGGACACGTGGCGGTTGGCGATGCGCGGGAAGGCGCCTTCCAGGGCATTGAGTTCGTGGTAGTGGGTCGCGAAGAGCGTCAGTGGTTTGAAGGGGTGCTGATGCAAGTATTCGGCGATGGATTGCGCGATGCTGAGGCCGTCGTAGGTGGCGGTACCGCGGCCGATTTCGTCGAGGAGGACGAGGCTGCGTTCGGTCAGGCCGTGCAGGATGCTGGCCGTTTCGGCCATTTCCACCATGAAGGTCGATTCGCCGCCGCTGAGGTTGTCGCTTGCTCCAACGCGAACGAAGAGTCGGTCCAAAAGGGGTAAACACGCTTCGGTCGCTGGAACGTAGCTGCCCATCTGGGCGAGGATGGCGTGGAGAGCGGTTTGGCGAAGGAGGGCGGATTTACCGCTCATGTTCGGACCGGTAATGATCCAAATCTGCTCCTCGTGCTCCGAAAGCGTCACATCGTTGGGGACATAGGCCTCTCCATCCGGAAGGACGCGCTCAATGACGGGGTGCCGACCCCCCGAAACCTTCCACGTCAAATCCGCCGAAAACGCCGGACGCACCCAGTGGTTGCGCTGTGCGAGGTGGGCAAACGTCAGCAAGACGTCCACGACGGCCATGATCTTGGCATTCTTGAGTAGAGCGGGAACTTGGGCCTGGGCATCTTCCAGAAGCTGCACGTAGAGCGACTGCTCCAGCGTATGCACTTTTTCGTCGGCCTCCAGGATTTTGGTTTCCAGCTCCTTAAGTTCCTCCGTGATGTAGCGTTCCGCGTTGACCAGCGTTTGCTTGCGAATCCACGTTTCGGGCACGCGGTCCTTTTGGGTATTGCGGACCTCGAGGTAATAGCCAAAGACCGAATTGAACGCAATCTTCAAGCCTTGAATGCCCGTGGCCTCTTGCTCGCGCTTGAGTATGCCGTCCAGCACGGACTTGGCATCGCGCTTGAGGGCCAAATAGCCGTCTAGTTCGGGGTTAAAACCAATCGCAAACAAGCCGCCTTTGCTGGCGACCGCGGGCGGATCTTCGGCCAAAGCATCCAGGATGCTCGCCTGCCACTCGGGCAAGGGCTGCAAATCACTCAGATAGGGATGCCAGGCCTCCTGGGGGTTCAAGGCCTCGCCTACCGCTGCAACCGCAGAAAGGGACTGCGCTAGGCGCTGCAACTCGCGAGGGCCAATGCGGCCCGTAGAGAGTCGCGTGGCCATGCGCTCGATATCGCCCATCGACGCGAGGTGCTCGCGGCAGAGGTCAAAACACTCGGCATCTTCCAGGGTAGCAGCGACCGCGGCGTGGCGGCGGCCAATGCTTTCGGGGTCCACCAGGGGCAGGGCGAGCATTCGGCGCAAGGCACGACCGCCCATAGGACTGGTCGTTTCATCAAGGACGTCCAGGAGCGATGTGCCACCCCCATGCGCTGTCCCGAAAAGCTCCAAATTGCGCATCGTGAAAGCGTCCATCCACAAATGTGTGGCGGGCCGCAGGCGTTGCATCGATTGAATGTGCTGCGTCGCCGTGTAATGGGACTGCGTGAGGTAGTGCATCAGCGCACCTGCAGCTACCACCGCTAGAGGCGCATCGTCCAGGCCAAAGCCCTTGAGGCTTGTGGTTTGAAATTGCTTTTGGAGGCATTCGGTGGCGTAGGGCGTTTGAAAGACCCAGTCCTCGAGGGAGGACGGCGTGCGCGCATCGAGCAGGGCCAAGGTTTGGTCCGAACGCTGCCTCCGGTTGTACACGACCTCCGTCGGCTGAAACGTTTGCATCCACTTCAAGGCATCCTCCAAGGACGCTTGGGCCACTAAAAATTCGCCCGTGGACACATCTAAGAATGCCAAGCCGACTTCTTTGTCCACCACGTGGACGGCCGACAGGTAGTTATTGGCTTTGGACGACAAAAGGCTCTCCTGATGGGCGATGCCGGGGGTCACCAATTCCGTGACGCCGCGCTTGACGATGCCCTTGACCGTTTTAGGATCTTCGAGCTGTTCGCAAACTGCCACTTTATAGCCCGCCTTGACCAGACGGGGTAAGTAGCTGTCCAACGAGTGGTGCGGGAAGCCCGCCAATTCCATGTCTGCGGCTGCCCCATTGCTGCGCTTAGTCAAAACAATTTCCAGGGCCTTAGCCGTTTTTACCGCGTCCTCGCCGAATGTCTCATAAAAATCCCCCACCCTGAAAAGCAACAAAGCCTCCGGGTACTCCGCCTTAAGGGCATTGTACTGACGCATGAGCGGGGTTTCTTTGGCCGATTTTGACATGGAATTCGCTGCTAGAGGGGGCTTACCTTTGCGAAGATAACCATGCAAAAACGTCTAACTACGGAACTGGGTCGCATGAGCGCGGAAGAATATGCCGAAGCGCCAAAAACCCCTGTGTGGATCATCCTCGAAAACTTGCGAAGCGCCCACAACGTCGGTAGTTTTTTCCGAACGGCTGACGC
>CAXRFY010000175.1:0-4047 GCA_964229925.1 Schleiferiaceae bacterium | reverse complement strand
GACGGCCCGCGGCGCGGAATCTGCCTTTGAACCCTATGTCCTCGAGGACGCCCACGGCAAAGTGACCCTGTCCGGCATCAAGACCTACGGCGACACCGTGCACGTCTTTGTCGAGCGCACGGGCTATTCCGGCACCTTCCTCCCCGGCTTTGTGCCCCTGGAAACGGGCTACAACCCCCCATCTACCGGCCTGAAGTTTATTGACCACATGGTGGGCAATGTGGGCTGGAACGAAATGAATACCTGGGTCGATTACTACAAGCGCGTCATGGGCTTTGCCCAGCTTGTTTCTTTTGACGACAAGGATATTTCGACCGAATACACGGCCCTCATGTCCAAGGTGATGACCAACGGCAACGGCCGCATCAAGTACCCCATCAACGAACCTGCAGAAGGCCGCAAGAAGTCCCAAATCGAGGAATACATCGACTTCTACAAAGGCGCAGGCGTCCAGCACCTCGCCCTGGCGACGGACGATATCATCTTTACGGTATCCGAACTCCGTGCGCGCGGTGTCCAATTCTTGGAGGTCCCCAAAACCTACTACGAAGACGTACTAGACCGCGTCGGCAAAATTGAGGAAGACCTCACGCCCCTGAGCGAACTAGGCATCCTCATCGACCGCGACGACGAGGGCTACCTCCTGCGGCTCTTCACCAAGCCGCTCATGGACCGCCCCACCGTTTTCTTTGAAATCATTCAACGCAAAGGCGCCAAGTCCTTTGGCAAGGGCAACTTCAAAGCGCTCTTTGAATCGATCGAACGCGAACAAGAACGCCGCGGCACTTTGTAAGCTCGCCCCGCGAGCCGGAAAAAAGGAAGGGCGCCCCGCGCAGGGCGCCCTTTTCTATTGCACGCTTCGCGATTCCGCTTAGCTCACGAGCTGCGAAGCCACTTCGTAGCGCTTGATGAGCTCGATCTGGTCGTACTCTTCCTGCGTCATGGGCTTGTTGTCGTATTCGTACTGCATCACCATGCGAACGATCATCTGGAAGAACTGCAAGTCCGTCTGAATCTCGTTGGTGATGGCGCGCTTGTCCGCACCGCGGAATTGGGCGTAGTAGGTCAATTCGGCCTCCAAGCTGGCGGCAAAGTCCTCCACCAATCCGTGCGCACGCTCTTTGGCGCCGGCCACGTAGAGGCCTTCGATGATGCCGAGCATGAAGTAGTCGTGACCGAGCTTCTCCACCGGCATTTTCGCCAAGGCAAATTCCAAGACCTCGATGGCCTTCTCCTTCTCGCCGCGGCGCGCCAATTCGGTGCCCAAACGGCCGTAGTTGATGCGCAAGTTGAACGTGGAGCGACGCACAGTCTCATCCAGGAAGACCCCTTCTTTCTCCATGTTGCCAAAGTTGAATTTGGCCGGATCGTTTTCGGGATTGTACATCATCGCATACATCTTGTCGGCATCGACCGAACCAAAGTCGTAGGCGTTGCCTGGCGTTTCGGTCACCACGGGCACAAAGCGGTACGCCAAACCTTCCAATCGGAAGTACTTCTGCAACCAGAAGAACGAGCTCGCGCTGCTTCCCACCGTAGTCGAGAAGTAAATGGGGCGGCTCCAATCGTTGTTGGCGATCAAATCAATCAAGACCAAGTCGCGCTTGGCGATGACGTTGCTGTTCCAATCCCAATCGATGAAGTCCACGACGCGGCTGCTATCGCCAGCGGGCACCACGTTGTGGGCCATAACGGCTGCCTTGTCCACGGGCACGCGGAACTTCTTCATGGGGAAGTACTGCAGCTTCTTGGGGCTCTTGGTGTTGGGGAAGGCCGTGAAGAAGACCGCATCGTCGTTGCGCAAGGCATAGGTGATGAAGTCCTTGGCATACCAGCGTCCGTTGAGGCCCAAATCTTGGAAGTACAGTACGTCACGCGTTCCCTGCACATAGTCCTTCTTCTCCAAGGTCACCGGAATGGGGTCGCCGTCGTAGAACTTGCGCTTCATCATATCGATGTACCAATCCGTGTTCAGCAGAGAGAGGTTAACGATGCGCACGTCCGTTCGGTAGCCTTCCACCTCTTGCACATACCACAAGGGGAAGGTGTCGTTGTCGCCGTTGGTGAATAGGATGGCGTTGGGGGCGCAACTGTCCAAATACATTTTCGCAATCTCACGCGCCGTGTAGCGGTCGCTGCGGTCGTGGTCGTCCCAGTTTTCAGCCGCCATCAGCGTGGGAATGCCCAGCATGGCAATGGTCAAGATACCCGCCGTCATCGTGTTGCGGTACTTGCCCATCCATTCGTACAAGGCGATGACGCCCAGACCGATCCAAATGGCAAACACGTAGAAAGAACCCACAAAGGCGTAGTCGCGCTCGCGTGGCTCAAAGGGTTTGTGGTTGGTATAGACCACGATCGCCAAACCGGTGAAGGCGAAGAGCAGCGTAACCACCCAAGCGTTGCGTTGGTCTTTTTGGACCTGGTAGATCAAACCAATCAAGCCCAGCAACAGTGGCAAGGCGTAGTACACATTTCGCGAAGGATTGTCGGTAAAGTGCGCAGGCTGGTTGTCCTGAGGGCCCAAACGCATCTCATCCAAGAAGGCAATACCGGTAATCCAGTTGCCCTTGGTGAGTTCGTAGCGGTTTTGGTCGTCGTTCTGGCGGCCGGCAAAGTTCCACATGAAGTAGCGGAACCACATTTGGCCCACCTGGTAGTCCATGAAGAATTTAAAGTGGTCGCTAAACTTCAGCTTGTCGGTCGGCTTGACGCCCATGAGTTTCTGGTAGTTCTCCACGTGGTCCGCCTGATCGCTCCACATGCGGGGGAAGAAGCCTACGTCGCTCTTCGCGTAGTTGGGCTTAGACGCCTTGCCGTCGCTGGTGACTTCGTATTTGCCGGTCTCCTCGCTGTACTGGTAGGAGGGGCTGCCGTCTGTGTAGGGCTGGCTCGCATCCAACTGGCTGTTGAAGCTCTGGCCGTAGAGAACGGGCCAATCTCCGTACTGGTCGCGCTTGTAGTATGACAAGAGCGCCATAGCGTCCTCCGGGTTGTTCTCGTCAATAGGCGTGTTGGCGTTGGAGCGAATGGCCAAAACCACAAAGCTCGAATAGCCAATCAGCAAGAAGACTACGGCCTGAATGCCCTGCGCCACGAGGGGCTTGTCTTTCTTTTTGGCCCATTGGATGCCAAAGTAAACGCCTGCAGCAATCAACAGAAGGGCCAGCACCGAACCCGTATTCTTGGGCATGCCTACACTGTTCACCGCGGCAATTTCCAGCCAGCCAAAAAGCGAAAGGATAAAGGGGATGATGATGGCAAACACCAAACCGAGCACCCCGATGGAGGCCCCGTTGGCGATGACCCAGGATTTCCAGGTGACATTTGGGTACTTCTTGTAGAAATAAATCATGACCACCGAAGGAATCGTCAAGAATACCAAGATGTGAACACCCACTGAAAGGCCCGTCAAATAGGCAATCAAGAGCAGCCAGCGGTTGGCATAGGGGTCCGAATCCACGGCCTGTTCCCACTTTAAAACGGCCCAAAAAGCAATGGCCGTAAAGCAGCTAGACATAGCATACACTTCACCTTCCACCGCGGAGAACCAAAAAGAATCGCTAAACGTAAACGCCAAAGCGCCTACCGCGCCAGCGCCCAAAAGCACAATCTCCTGGCCTTTACTCAAGGTATCCGAACTGAACAATTTGCGGCCAAACGCCACGATCGTCCAGAACAAAAACGGAATGGTGAACGCGCTGGACAGGCCAGACACCAAGTTCACATAGAACGCTTGACGCTCCACATTGCCAAAGGCGAGCTGCGACAGCACGTTTGAAATCAACTGAAACACGGGAGCACCCGGGGGGTGTCCCACCTGCAATTTTACGGAGGTAGCGATGTATTCACCACAGTCCCAGAAACTTACCGTAGGCTCCAAGGTGGAGACATAGGTGAATAGTGCAATTCCAAACGTGAGCCAACCACCAAGGTTGTTCAACTGCTTAAAGGAAAGATTCATAGCATGCGCTTTTTAGGAAGAACGAAGATACCCAATCTGGGGCGCTTAACGCCTGCTGGTTTGTTGGATTGTTGGGAGCGCCT
>CAXRFY010000174.1:0-5611 GCA_964229925.1 Schleiferiaceae bacterium | reverse complement strand
GCCCGAATCCATCAAGGCTTTGGAGAAGCCCAGCGCGCACATGAGCACGACGATGAGTTCCCAGTCCAAGGACTTCTTGAAATCGCTCCAGCCGAGCCAGCCCACGGCTGCCAAGGTCGCCGCTAGACCGAGGAGCATGGTTAAGAAGTCTAGGACCCCCAGGGCATAGGCTGCTGCAAAGCCCACGGTTCCCGCAAGCAGTGCCGTTTTTTTCAAGGCCGTCAAGGGCTGCACGGGAGCTTGGGTGGTCAAACTGTAGAGGTGCTTGGATTCCGCCATGAGTTCGGCATGGCGCGCTCCGGCAATCACCAAAAGCAAGTCGCCAGCCTGCAAGACCATGTCGCCGATGCGTCCCTGCATGCGTTCGCCACGTCGGTGGACGGCCACGATGGCTGCGTCGTAGCGCTGGCGGAACTGGGAGCCGCGCACTTGGGCCCCAACCAAGTCGCTGCCGGGGGGAATCATGACTTCGACCAAGGCCGAACTCGCGGCGCCCTGGGTCAGGTCTTCTTGCGGCAGGGCGAGGCCGGAGTTGGAGCGCGTGAGCTCGCGCACTTCCTCCAAGGCGCCGGCAAAAAAGAGGCGGTCGCCGCTTTCTAAAATTTCGGTGGGACTAACGGGCGCAATAAGGCGTTGGCCGCGAACAATTTCCACCAAAAACAAGCCGTGTACTTGGCGCAGCCCGGCGTCCTGAACGGACTTTCCGGTGAAGGGGCTTTGGGGGAGCACGCGGGTTTCAACGGTGTATTCGCGGGATTTTTCGGCGGTTTCGACGCTGTGCTTGGGGAGCGTTCGGCCCGCCAAAAGGGCCATCCCCAGGATGCCCAAACTGACGACCAACACACCGGGCAGCAGGTAGTCGGTCGTGTGCAAAATTTTCAAGCCGTTCTCCTCCAGCAAGCCGTTGAGGACCAAATTGGTCGACGTGCCAATGACGGTGAGCATGCCGCCCAGAGTCGCGGCAAAGGCCAAGGGCATTAAGTAGGTGGAAGGCGTTTGGCGGTTGCGCAGGGCCCACTGCCGAATGGGGCCCATCAGCAAGGCCACGACCGCCGTGTTGTTAAGGACGGCCGAAAGCAACGCCGTCGGTGTTAGCACCCGCAGCAAAAATCCGCGTGGGCTGGCGTTCTGGGTCCAGCGCTGCAAGGCTTGGGCGAGGCCGAGCCGCGCCTGAACGGCGCCGGCGAGCACCATCAGCAGAAACAAGATGAGGAGGGAAGGCGTGGTCAGGGTGCCAAGGAGCTCGGCCGCGGAAAGCTGACCGCTCAAAACCAAGAACAAGCCACCTGCCCCAAAGGCTTGTACAGGCTTGATCCGCTTGGAAAAAAGCGCAAGCACGACCGTCAGGTAGACGAAGAGCAGGAGGAGTTGAGCGCTGTTCATGGCCGACAAAGATAGAATATCCTACTAAATTGGTAGGAATTAAAATGTGGGGGCGTTTTTACCGCGTTTTCGCCGCTTGCTCGCGGGTAATTTCCGACACCGTGGCGAGGACTTGCTTCGCCTAGCCAACCCCCGTACCTTCGGATCTATGAAGCGACTTCCCTTTACCAAATCGGACCTCTGGATTGCCTTGGGGTTTCTCGTGTGCTACGTGGCCATTTTTGACGCCAAATTGGACCTCGGCGGCGACAATGCGGGCTACTACATTTTAGGGCAGTCGCTGCACAGCGGCCAAGGCTACACCGACATTCACCTGCCTGGGGCGCCGGCGGCCAAGCATTTTCCTCCAGGCTATTCGGCGGTTTTGGCGGTTTTCATGACTTTTTCGGACAGTTTTGAGTTCCTCAAATGGATGAATGGCCTGCTGTTTTTAGGCGCTTTGCTTCTGCTGCAAAGGCTCTTTGTCCGAATGTCCCAAAATTCCCTCCTCTCCTGGACGGCACTCGGCTTGACGCTCCTGAACGCCCATCTGCTGCGTTCCTCCACCATTTTAATGTCCGAAATTCCCTTCCTCTTCTTCTCCGTCGCCACCCTTTCCTGCCTCGTCAAATGGAAGGATTCCGAAACGGCCTTCTGGAAGTCCCCGTGGTTCTGGGCTATGCTCGTGCTGAGTTCCGCCTCCTACCACATCCGAACGGCCGGCCTCGCCCTCATCGCCGGCATCGGCCTCTACCTCCTCTTTGAAAAGAAATGGACCGCCGCAGCGGGCTACGGAGTAGGCTTCATCGGCCTCGCCCTCCCGTGGTTCCTGCGCGGCAAAGCCCTGGGCGGCAACCCCTACCTCCAGCAGCTCATCCAAGTCAACCCCTACCGCCCCGAAGAAGGCGTCCTCACCGCCAGCGGATGGCTAGACCGCATCCAAACCAACGGTTGGCGCTACCTCACCCAAGAACTTCCCAACGGCCTCTTCCCCAAATTGGACGTCGTCTACTCCCAGGACGAACCCACCGGCTTCTTCCTCTACGGCAGTCTCTTGCTGCTTTTGGTCGTCTTTGGCACCTTCAAAATGCCCAAACTCCGCATGATGTGGGCCGGCTACCTCGCCGCTTCCGCCGCCATCTTCCTACTCTGGCCCGAAGTCTGGTTTGGCGTGCGCTTCATGCAGCCCCTCATCCCCTTCCTGCTCCTCGCCGCCACGGTAGGCGCATGGGAAGCCCTCAAATGGGCCCAAAGCCGCTTCAACCTCCCCTCCTGGGTGGCCTCCCCCTACATCTTAATGGCAGCAGGCTTGATTCAACTTTCGGCCGTCACCAAATTGCGCGCCGAAAGCCAAGACCCCGTTGGTTCCCAATACGCGAACTACTTCAACATCGGTCGCTACGCGGGCCAAAACCTACCCCCCGACGCCATCATCGCCACCTACAAGCCGGCCCTCTTTTACCTTTACGCACAGCGCCCGTGCGTTCGCTTCCCCTCCATCGAAGACAACGATGCCTTCATTGCCAAACTCAAAGAACAAGGTGTGACCCACGTCGTCGTCGATCAGCTGGGCTATTCCGCCATTGGTCGCTACGTGGTTCCAGCCATTCAGAAGTATCCCGAACGCTTCCCCCTCATTCTGCAGTTGCCGAATCCGGATACGTATTTGTTGCAGTTGAAATAGCTGGGGGGCTAGAAAGCTAGAGAGCACGTGCTTCGCACTGTAGCTAGAGAGCACGTGCTTCGCACTGTAGCTAGGTGGCTAGAGAGCACGCGCTTCGCGCTGTAGCATTCCCTTAAACGCTTACTCTCTTTTGCCCTTAAACTGTGGTGTGGACCTTCGCCGCGCGCAGGGACTTTCCATTTCCAGAACCAGCCACCCAGCAAACTAGCAAACTGCGCGCAGCGCTCTCTAGCCCCCTAGCCCTCTAGCCCTCTAGCCCTCTAGCGCGAAGGCGAAGCCTGAGCTCCCAAGCTCCCTAGCTCCCTAGCCCCCTAGCCCCCTAGCGCGCCGCAGGCGCCCTCAGTCCTTCACCACCCACCGCAAGGTCTTCACCTCACTAGGGCTGGCTACCCAGCGAACGAGGTAGAGGCCGGCGGGTAGCGCGGGGAGTTGGAGTTGGCGTTCGGTGACCGATTGAGAAAGTACCGTTCGGCCCAAAGCGTCCAAGACATAAACCTGGCCATTCGCGCTGGGAAGGCTAAGCGTGCTGCCGCCAGCGCTTGGGTTGGGAGCCAAAACAAGGTGTTCCGAGGAAATTTCGTCTTCGCCTACGGTCGTGCTAAAGGTGACGTCGTCCAAGTAGACGTTGTTGCCGCCGCCGCTGATGAATTCAAATTTGATCATCACGGAGGTGGCGTTGTTCAAGCCGGTGAAATTGACGGTGGTCTCTTTCCAATCGCTTGCGCTGGGGACGAATAAGGTATTCGGGTAGTAGGTGGCGGATCCCAACTGGAAGGCGGGCACAAGGCGTTGGAGGGCCCAGGTTTGGCCGCAGTCCGTGCTCGTGAAGATTTTCAGTTGGTCGTTGTCGGATGAGGTTTTGCGGGCAAAGGCATGCGAGAAACGCAACTGCTTGGCGGTCATGTTGCTCACGGCAATGGGGCCCGCGATGAGGGCATCGCCCCCGCCGGTGCCGGCCACGTTGAAGTTGTCCAACACGTAGGAGTGGGTGCCGGATTTGGCTGCGGCGCTGGTGCGCAGCCATTGAATGTTGTCGCCGTTGTTTTCGACGGTCCAAATGCCATTCGGCAAGGCATCCTCCATGGTCGCCGAGAAGAAGGGGCTGTAGGTAGTCCCACCTGCGGGCCGAACGGTGATCAACTGGCTGTACTGCTTCATGCTGTTGCCTGCCGCGTTCTGGATTTCCAACTTCACGTCATAGACGCCCGGGGCATTGAAGGTCAGCAAGGGGTTGGCGGTGATGATGTGCTGCTGGTTGCCGTTGTTTTGGTCCGCAATGGTGTAGTGAAAGCTGGTCAGGGTTTGGTAGGCGGACAAATCCGTGAACTGCACCTGCTCGCCGGCGCAGAGGAGGGTTCGGTCCACCGTAAAGTCGGCCACGGGGGCACAGGTAATGCTGTTGCCGTCCACGCCGGTGAAGGCCAAATTGCCCGAAGTGCACAAGTTGCCACGGAGGTTGAGGTTGTTCAAGACGGACTTAGCGCGTGACTTTTGGTTCTGCGTAAACGTATTCATGCAGTTGTCGTCGCTGTAGTCCATATAGTTCTCGACCATGTCGGGCAGGTCGGGGTTGTCGTTGCTGCAGGTGTTCTGCGTGCTGTTGTTGCAGCCGTTGGAGGCAGAGGCGACGGGTGGGGTGTCGTAGCAGTTGTCGCCCTGATTGCAGCCGCCCTGGAAGGTGTGGTAGAGGTTGAGGTAGTGGCCGACTTCGTGGGTGAGCGTTCGGTTACGTGTGCCGGCCGACGTGCCAATGCTGCCCAAATTGTCGTGCCGAATCACAATGCCATCCTGCGTAAGCGGAATGCCATTGTAGGGAAAGGCCGAATAGCCCAGCGTTATCGTACCGGGGGTCGTATTCGCCAAGTTGATGTTGCGAACCACCCAAATGTTTAAATACTTCGTGTTGTTCCATCCGACAAGGGACTTCACGTTGTTGTTGGCGGCCAAACTCAAGTTGGTCTGCGTGCGCGTGATGCCATTGGTGCAGTTGCCGTTGGGATCTTTCTTGGCGATCCGAAACTCCACCTCCATATCCGCCGCCACGGGTTTGAAGATGGCGCGCAAGAGCCCCGTATCCGGATTCATCCGGCGCATGTCCTCGTTCAAGATGTCGATGGCGTCCTGCAGCTGGGCCTCCGAAATGTTGTCACTCTGGTCGTACCACATGACGTGAAACACGACGGGGATGATGTGCACGACGCTCTCCGTTCCCTGGGCGTCAATCGCCATCTGTTCTTCCATAAGGACCTCCGTTTCTGCCATCAAAGCGGCGCGGCGGGGGTTGCTTTGGAGTTCTAGCGCCAAATTTTCGTCCGCCGCGCAACGGAGAATCGTTTGGGCCTGGAGGCTTGAAAAAGCGAGGAATAACAAGGAAAGGAAAGCGATTCGGGACGAACGAAAGAGCATGGGGACAGCGTAATTTTTGAAAGCCCTAAGGTACTTCGCATTTAAAGGTGAAAGAACCTTTGGCTATTTGCAATTAATGTACGTATCTTCGCAGCCCCAAAAAATATTGCTGAAAAGTGGATACGCTTAGCTATAAAACCATCTCTGCCAACAAGGCAA
>CAXRFY010000173.1:0-3600 GCA_964229925.1 Schleiferiaceae bacterium | reverse complement strand
CCAGGTCCGGGTAGTGGCGGCGAAGACTTTCGGCCAGTTCTGCTGGGGTGAAATCGATGCCCGAAACATTGTAACTGGTGCGCACCTTCACGGATTCCGCAGGGGCTTCCATGAGGCTCAACGTCGCGCGAATAGCGTCCTCCATATGCATCATCGGCAAACGGGTATCTGCGGCTAGAAAGCTGGTGTAGGCGTTCTCTTTACGGGCCGAATGGAAGATGTCAATCGCATAGTCCGTCGTGCCGCCGCCGGGCAAGGTCTTCCACGAGATCAGCCCGGGGTAGCGCAAGCTTCGGACGTCCACCCCGAATTTTTGGTGGTAGTACTGGCACCACAGTTCTCCCGCCAACTTTGATATCCCGTAAACCGTCGTGGGGTCCATGGGGCTGTACTGGGGCGTATCGAGAGCGGGCGTATTGGGCCCAAATGCAGCGATGGAACTCGGCCAAAACACCCGCTTGATCAAGCCCTCTTTGGCGAGGTTGAGCACGTGAAAGAGCGTGAGCATGTTGAGCTCCCAGGCCTTCTCGGGCATTTTCTCCCCGGTGGCGCTGAGCATGGCTACGAGGTGGTAGACTTCAGTGATTTGGTGCTCTTGCACGAGGGCGCGAAGGGCGGGCTCGTCCATAGCGTTCAGGGCAAAGGCCGGTGCCTCAAGGGCCTCCGGACGCAGGTCCGTGGCAATCACGTTGTTGGTGCCCCATTTGCTGCGCAATGCGGCGACGAGTTCGGTGCCAATTTGGCCCGCTGCTCCTAAAACCAAAGCCTTTTCCATGAAATCAAAGGTATTGCGGAAGAAGGTGACGAAAATCAGGTTTGGCCCACGTGGTGTTTTCCATCTTTGCCGCACAGCCGCCCACTAGAGCGGAGGCTGTACCTTTGTGGTATGCCCAAAAAGACGCCTAAACCCGTTCTGCACAACAAGTACGACCGCGAGACCTTGATGCAACGCCTCGAGGCGGAGAATTTTGCGCGCCGAACGGTGTCTTTTTACCGCTATGTAGCCCTCAAGGATCCGCAAGCGGTTCGGGATCAACTCTTTCTGCAATGGGACGCCCTGCAGTGCTTTGGCCGCATCTACGTGGCCGAAGAAGGCATCAATGCCCAAATGAGCGTTCCCGAACACCATTGGGAGCAATTTGTCACGGAGCTCTACGCCTGGAAGGAATTTGAACAGGTCCCCTTCAAGATTGCTGTGGAGGACGACGGTAAGTCCTTCTTCAAACTGACCATCAAGGTGCGGCACCAGATCGTTGCGGATGGCTTGTCCATGGACGACTACGATGTGACCAACGTGGGCCGTCATTTGAACGCGGCGGAATGGAATGCGTTGATGGATTCGGGCGAGGCCATTTTGGTCGATATGCGCAACCACTACGAGTCCGAAATTGGCCACTTCGAAGGCGCCATCCTGCCGGAAGCCGAGACCTTCCGCGAGGAGCTCCCAGAGGTACTCAACAAACTCAAAGGCCAGGAAGACAAGCCCTTACTGCTCTATTGTACCGGAGGCATTCGCTGCGAGAAAACCTCCGCCTACCTCAAACACCACGGCTTCCAAAACGTGAACCAGCTCCACGGCGGCATCATCGACTACGCGCGCCAAATCGCCGAACAAAACCTGCCCAACAAGTTCCGCGGCAAGAACTTTGTCTTCGACGAGCGCTTGGGCGAGCACATTTCCAACGACATTATCTCGCACTGCCACCAATGCGGTGAGCCGGCAGACACCCACGTGAATTGCGCCAACAAAGCCTGCAATTTGCTGTTTATTCAATGCGCCTCTTGCCAAGAGGAACACGAGCAGACCTGCAGCCCGGACTGCCAGACCGTGATCCATTTACCGGAGGAGGAGCAAGCAAAAATTCGGCAGGAGCAAGGGCGCATGCGCCACGCGAAACGCTTCCACCGCACACAACCCGATTAAACCCGACGACCTATGGCCTACTACCATCAACTCGGATCTATCCCCCCCAAGCGACATACCATCCACGAAAAACCCCAGGGCGGCTTGTACTACGAGCAGCTTTTTGGAACGGAAGGTTTCCACGGGGTGAGCTCTTTGCTCTACCACACGCACCGCCCCACCATGGTGAGCCACATAGGGGAGGCTGTGGACCTGCGCCCCCAAGCCGCAGTGGACAAGAACATTCACTCGCGCATGCTGCAAGGCTTCAACGCCAAGCCGGCCGATGATCTTTTGGACGCCCGCACAGCGGTGCTCTTCAACAACGACGTTCAGATCGATGTGGCAGCTCCTCGCAAGGGCATCGATGGCTACTTCTACAAGAATGCCGATTCGGACGAGGTCCTCTTCATCCACCAAGGTAGCGGCGTGCTGCGCTCTATGTTTGGCGAGCTTCGCTTTGAGTACGCGGACTACATCGTCATTCCGAGGGGGACGATTTACCAAATTTCCTTTGACGAACCGGACAACCGCATTTTTGTTGTGGAGAGCCATTCGCCCGTCATCACGCCCAAGCGCTACCGCAATGAATTTGGGCAGCTCTTGGAGCACTCGCCCTTCTGCGAGCGCGATTTGCGCCTGCCTACCTACATGGCCCCCAAGGACGAACGCGGCGACTTCCTGATCAAAATCAAAAAGGAAGGCATGCTGCACCAGGTGACCTACAGCAGCCACCCCTTCGACGTAGTGGGCTGGGACGGCTACTGCTACCCCTACATCTTTTCGGCGCTCAACTTTGAGCCCATCACGGGCCGCGTGCACCAGCCGCCTCCCGTGCACCAGACGTTTGAAGGGCACAACTTTGTCATTTGCACCTTTGCGCCCCGCCTGTACGATTACCATCCCAAGGCCATTCCGGCACCCTACAACCACAGCAACATCGATTCGGACGAAGTGCTGTACTACGTGGACGGCGACTTCATGTCCCGCAACCACGTCGAAAAAGGCTTTATCAGCCTCCACCCAGGGGGCATTCCCCATGGGCCTCACCCTGGCGCCTACGAGCGCAGCATTGGCCAAAAGGAAACCTTGGAACTCGCCGTTATGGTGGACACCTTCCGCCCTTTGAAGGTGACGCAAGCCGCTCTAGACATGGAGTACGGCACCTACTGGAACTCTTGGAACGAATAACCCTACATACCCTTAGACATGCAAACGGACTCGACCTCGCTTAAACTTCCGATTGAAAACCCGGAAGCCGAGGACTTCCTCCCCCTTAATGGCACGGACCACGTCGAATTCTACGTCGGCAACGCCAAGCAGGCCGCTTACTTCTACAAGACCGCTTTTGGCTTCCAAGACTACGCCTACGCGGGTCTAGAAACCGGCGTGAAGGACCGAACCTCCTACGTCCTCAAGCAGGACAAGATCATCTTGGTTCTGACCTCGCCTTTGACCCCCGACAGCCCCATCAACGACCACATCGTTCAACACGGCGATGGCGTCAAAAATGTGGCCATTTGGGTCGACGACGCCACCAAATCCTGGGAAACCACGACGGCCCGCGGCGCGGAATCTGCCTTTGAACCCTATGTCCTCGAGGACGCCCACGGCAAAGTGACCCTGTCCGGCATCAAGACCTACGGCGACACCGTGCACGTCTTTGTCGAGCGCACGGGCTATTCCGGCACCTTCCT
>CAXRFY010000172.1:0-3486 GCA_964229925.1 Schleiferiaceae bacterium | reverse complement strand
ACCCCCGGAAAAGCAGCCGCTGTTCGTAGCGCCATCCCGAGTGCTCTGCGTGTGCAGGTTGCGGAAGGTGTAGTTGTTGTTCCAATTCCCAGGCTGGTTCTCCGGATCGTTAAACCGAATGCTGCTCGTGCTGGGATTCAGCAAATTTTGGAAGCCCGTTTCTTGGCTCTTGGGCATGTTGAGGTCCCCAGCCAGGAAGTAGTAGTCTCCTACGTTATGCGACTGGATATAGGCCATCAAGGCCGCGGTCTCACGGGCGCGATCGGCGATGTCGCTGGCGGTAGAGCCCGCCTTCAAATGCGCCGCGAAAACGGTGAAGATGACGGTATCGGGGTGGATGGATAGCAAGCTATCCTTGTAGTAAAAGCGCTTCACGTCAATGCCACGGACCAAATTCTGGTTGCTCACATCTTTGGTGATGATGTCTTGGTCGAGCAGCCCGAGCTTGGTTTGGTCGTAGTATATGCCATTCATGAGCGACGAACCGTTGGAGAAAAAGTCGGTCTTTTCCCAGCGCGTCTCGCCGTTGACATTGAGGCTGTAGGTGAGGATGCGGCCGTGCGGCGTGGTGTTGTCCCCATTTACTTCGTTGCAGACGAGCAGGTCCGGCTGGGTGTAGTCCACAATGGTCGCGAGGTAGCCTTCTTTGGAGACGGGGTTGTTGCTGCTGCTCGGGCAGTAGCTGGTGATATTCCGGTAGTTGAGCAGGTTGTAGGTCATGATCCGAATGCGCTCCGGTGCCTGCCCCCAAAGCGAAAAATTCCCCGCCACCAGGGCGAGGAGCCAAACCATTTGCCAACGTTTTAAACCGGTATGCATACCTAGGTTCAAAGGTAGGTCAGAAGGGGCCAAAAAGAAAGCGGGCCCGGCCCGCTTTCTAGAATCTTAAAGCTTGAAAGTCAAGCCTGCGCTGACGCCCCATCCCGGTGCGTAACGGCTGAAAATTTGGTCCGTGGCGCCGAAGGATTTGTAGACACTGAGCACGTCGTCGTTGAGCAGGTTGCTCGCGCGCAGTTTGAGGTCGATGCCCTTCTCCTTGCCTAGCTTGGTCGTGAAGCTGAAATTGAGGCTGTGGAAGGGCTGCGTGTACACGTCAGGGAACAAGCCCATGCCTACGATTTGAAGGGTCGGGCCCTTGACGTTGTAGTAGATGCCGACGTTGGTTTGGCTCTCGGGGGCGGTGTAGCTCAGGCCGCCGTTCAAAACGTAAGGGCTCTGGCCGGCCATAGCTCGAGTGTTGACGATGGTTTCGCCCACGCGTTCGTAGCTCTTGCGAGAGTTGAACTCGACGTCGCTCATGGTAATTTGCGATTTGATCAGCGTGATGTTGCCGTTGAAGAAGAGGTTTTCCAATTTTTGGCTCAGACCCGCAAAGCTGGCGTTCCATTCCACTTCAGCGCCCAGCATCGTGCCGCGGCCCACGTTTCGGGGTTGGAATTCCGTGGAGGTTTGCTGTTCGGCGATGCGCACGAGTTCGATGGGATTGTTGAAGTCCTTGAAGAAGCCACTGATGGAGAACATTTGGCCGCGTTCGAAGAACTTTTCCCAACGGAGGTCGGCGTTGTTGATACGGGTTTCGACGAGTTGACCGGACCATGCGGCGTACTCAAAGAAGGAGCCGTTGAAAATTCGGTTGGTCAAAGGGTCAATGATCTGGGCAAAGCTCAATTCCTTGAAAGAAGGGCGGGCAATCGTGCGGGTAGCAGACAAACGCAGGTTCTGGGACTCGTTCAACGAATAAATTACATTCAGAGAAGGGAAAAGATCCAGGGAATTTAAAACGACATCGTTCGTCAGGTTCTTGCCATTGGTCACGTCCCCACTTGCGTAGGTCTGGTCGCGACCCGTGTGGCGCTGGATGAAGTGCTCAGCACGTAGACCGACCACGGCTTTGGTGCGAATATTCAAAGCCACTTCCGTGCTTACATAGGCATGAGCGGTGTTGCTGTTAGAGGCGTACTCGTTCGGGTTGGGGGTGTTGTTGCCCGATTGGTAGTAGATGCGGTTGGGGTAATTCGGGTAGATATTGTCCGGATTTAAGACCTGGTTGGGATCGTCGCTGGACCAATTCTGCAGCCCAAAGAACTGCATGTCGAAGAATAGGATTTCGTAGTGCCGGAATTTAAAGGCATTACCTACCCCGTAGAGCAATTTGGCCGGCTCATCCATGAAGGTATACCTCTTCGTGATGTCGTAGCGGAATGGGAGATTCACTTCTTGCAAATAGCGCCAGATACGCGATGGATTGCCGCCGGCACCTGCAGAAAAGAAGGTATCTAAGGGCCCATAGGTAAAGGCAGTTTTGCGGATGTCTGGATCGGTTGAAAGCGACAAGGTGGGCGAGAAGCGCCAATCGATTTCGGTATTTTTTTCCGGCTTTACCGTGGTTCCGTTGATCAGAATGTTGGTCAAGGAGCGCTGGTTGTACTCCAAGTTGTTAGCAAAGGCCAAATAGCCTGATTGGCCCACCGCTTCGTCGTCATTGTCAATCATAAATTGACCCGCACGGCTCTCGCCATTTTGAAGGTGCATGAGGGTAAAGCGGTACTTCTTCAAATTGGTCTTGTACGCGAAACCCAAAATGCCGCCAATAAGGGTGCTTTGTTCGCCCAATTGGCCCGTCTGTTTGGTGGCGTAGCGCATTTCATACGCGTTGGGGTCGCTGTAGCGCTGGTATTCTCCGTAGAACACGTCGTCGTAGAAGGTGTAATTGTTCTTGTAGGTCAAAGAGAACACATAGCCCAACTTGGGGATCTCACCAGTCTTGGTGGCCTTCTTGCCTTCCCACTGATTTCCGGCCGAATAGCCCATGCTCACATCCATGAGGGACATGCGCTTCATGGCGCCCAACGTGGGGTTAAAGCTCTGCACAAAGGCGTTGACCTCGCTGGTTGGGAAGAAAATGGGCGTAGGGATTTGGGATGCGCGCGCTCCAGCAGGCAAGCGACGAGTTCCATCGTCAAAGCCTAAGAAATCCAGGCTACCTCCCTGGTAGGTGAGGTAGTTAGGGTTCAAGTTCATGGCAGGATTGTAGCTCGTACTGATCGAGAAACTGCCCAGTTTCTTGTCCGGGAAAGCTTTAGTTTCGATGTTCAATAAACCTCCCGTGAAGTCAGCAGGCTGGTCGGCCGTAAAGGACTTACTTACCACAATATTGCTCACCAAATCCGTAGGGAAAATGTCCATTTGGATGGTGTTTTTGTCGGGGTCCAATCCGGGAATGTCCATACCGTTTAAGGTGGTCTTGGAATAGCGATCGCCCAGTCCGCGGATGTAGACATATTTTCCGCCTTCTACGGTCACGCCGGTTACACGCTTGGCAGCTTCTACCGCAGTTGCATCACCGATTTGGCTAATGCGCGCTGCCGAAATGCCGTCGACCATGGCAGTAGATTTTTTCTTCAAGGTCAACAGGGCCACGTCGGTATTGCGTTGCACCTCCGCCACGATGGTCACTTCATCTAGCTTCAAATTGTCCTCAGGCTG
>CAXRFY010000171.1:0-3635 GCA_964229925.1 Schleiferiaceae bacterium | reverse complement strand
TAGGGGGATTGGGCCCCTTCTAAATGCATCTGGTAGCTCGTGAAGCCCTGGGATTGGAGCCATTCTTGCACCTCCTCGCGGGGAGCTTCGACGGTAGGGCTTCCAAAGAGCCCTCCCAAACTATTGCGCACCACCTCCGGCGCGTAAAGGTCTGAAAGCGTGGAAGCCGCAATGACCGCGTCAACACCTGTGGCATTCGCCGTACGCAACATCGCACCCAAATTGCCGGGTTTCTCCGTGCCGTCAGCCACTAGGACCAAGGCGTCTTGCGGCAAGGCTAGCGTTTTGAGGGTCCACCGCTTGGGCTCAAAGGCCACCAGTACTTCGGCGCTGCCTTTCCGGACCACTAAACGGTCAAAGACAGCCGGTGTGCAGGCGAAGGAACGCAAACGCGCTGGTGTTTCCACCCCGTCCCGATGCAGCGCCAGAATGGGCGTCCATCCAGAGGCCAGAGCTCGCTCTACTTCGCGCAAGCCTTCCACCAGGCAAAGACCGTCTTTGCGACGCGCTGAGGACTTCTCGCGCCAGCGCAGCATGGTTTTGAACTTGGGATTTTGGGTGCTTTCGATGTGCATCAGCCGCCGATTCGTTTGGTTTTATACCCTTCCGCCTGCAAAAATGCTTCGGCTTTGGTCCGAACGTCCCCCTGGAGAACGATGCCATCCGGGTCTACACTCCCGCCGACACCCAGTCGAGTCTTTAGCTTCTTGGCCCATTCGGCCGCATCGGTAGCGGGATTTTGGAAGGTCACCAACGTGACGGTCTTTCCACCTCGCCCCTTCTTTTCAAAACCGATGTGCACCCACTTGGAACCCATACCGTCCATAGCTTCGTCGTCCTCGTTCCAGGCCATGCGTTCCGACGACAAAGGCGCCTCTACCCCTAAGGCATTGGCGAGGGCATCCGCAAAGGGATTGCTCGATGGTCCTGGACCAGAGGAGCTGCGGTCGGTGCGTTTCTTAGCCATGGAGCAAACGGGTGTAAACGTTTAAGTAGCTGTCGCCAATCTGATCCATCGAGAAGGTGGTTGCGGCCTCTTGAGCAGACTCCGCAAATTCCGCCAACAGCATCGGTTGGTTTAGAAGGGCAATGGCATGATCTGCCATAGCATCAATGGCTCCAACGGGCTCTAAGTAGCCATTTGAACCATGAGTGATAACTTCGGGCAATCCCCCTGCATTGGAGGCGATGACCGGGGCTCCTGAGGCCATGGCCTCTAGGGCTGCAAGTCCAAAGCTCTCGGTTTCCGAAGGCAGCAGAAACACGTCCGAAATTCCTAAGATGCGCTCCACTTCTGTCGTTTTCCCCAAGAAGTTCACGTCCTGCTCTATGCCCAATTGGCGCGCCAAGGCTTCGGCGGCTGGGCGTTCGGGGCCATCACCTACCATGAGCAGGACGGCTGGCCGAGCGGCGACTATTCGGGCAAAAATCTGCAAGACATCCGGAATGCGCTTCACCTTACGGAAGTTAGAGACATGCGAAACAATAGATGTTTCAGGAGAGGCCACGCGCGCACGGGCAGCTGCATCCCCACGGCTATAACGCGTAGTGTCCACAAAGTTGGGAATGACTTCTATGTCCCGTGTAATACTGAACTGGGTAATCGTCTCCTGGCGCAAGGCCTCGGAGACCGCCGTCACCGCAGAAGAGTGGTTGATGGAAAAGCAGACGGCAGGCTTGTAGGCGGGCAGCTGACCCACCAGGGTAATGTCCGTGCCGTGGAGGGTGGTGACTACCGGAATGTCGACGCCCTGGTCGTGTAAAATTTGGCGCGCCATGAAGGCTGCGTAGGCATGTGGAATGGCGTAGTGCACGTGCAAGATGTCCAAGCGCTCCTTGACGACCGCGTCGACCATGGCACTGGAAAGCGCCAGCTCATAGGGCTGATAGAGGAAGAGCGGGTAATCCTGCATTTGCACCTCGTGGTAGTGCACCGAGGGATTGAAGGGATCGAGCCGAACGGGCAAGGCATAGCTGATCACATGGACCGAATGCCCCTGCCGACCAAAGTGGTTGGCCAACTCGGTGGCCATAACGCCCGAGCCCCCAAACGTTGGGTGACATACAATGCCAATGCGCATCAGGGCTCGACGATTTGGTTGTGTTGGTACTGGAGCTGCTTTTCCATCTCGCCCTTGTCGTTGTAGTACGTGGCGGTGCCGTGGATTTCGCCCCGAACGTAGGGAAATTCCACCGCCGGCTTACCGTTGTCGTGGTACCAGATAGCAGTTCCGTGCTTTTGGTTGTTCACCCAGGGGATGCGGCTCTGAAGGACGCTCGTGGCGTAGTACGTGCGCTCCTCACCGTGCAGCCGGCCGTAGCGCCAGGTGGTCACGTGGGTGAGTCGGCCGATTTGATCGTATTCTTTCTCCTCGCCGTGCTTCTGACCTTCCAACCATTCGTTGAAGATGAGCACTTGGCCGGACGCATGGAATTCCCACATGGGACCTTGCAGCAATCCGTCCTTAAAATGAGAGATGGTGCGGGGCTTTCCGCTGCCGAAATACTGCACGTAGGTGCTGTCATTCAGAAATCCATCGGCAGCCTTCTGCACCTGACCCATGGCGGGCAGGGCGGTCAGCAGACTAATCCACCAAAGCGACTTGAACCGCTTCTTGAATTCGGGTCCGAATGTCCAATTGGCCAAGGAGGGGGTTGTTCGCATGGGGATAAACTCTGTTCGACAAGAATACAAGAACAATGCCCGTTTCCGGGTCTGCCCAGGCAAAAGTACCGGTAAAACCGGTGTGCCCAAAGCTCAGCGGACTCACACAGCCGCAGGTGGGGCCTGGTCCGGACGTCTGAGGCCGGTCAAATCCCAGACCGCGACGGTTGCCTTCGTCGCAGGCGTAACAGGCCGAAAAGGCCTTAATTGTCTCTGGCTCCACGAACTGGTAGCCGTTCCAGCGACCGCCTTGCAGAAAGAGCTGCATCATGGAGGCTACGTCCTGCGCAGTCCCAAAGAGGCCCGCATGGCCCGCTACGCCACCCAGGAGAGCAGCGCCTTGGTCGTGAACGGTCCCCCGGAGCTGTTGGCGGCGGAAGATTTGGTCGTTTTCGGTCGGGGCGATGTGAAGGATATCTGCGTCGGATGAAGCCTTTTGCAGAGGATTGTAGGCCAGCGTCAAGCCCATGGGGCCGTACCACTGCGATTCCAAGACCTCATCCAGGGCTGCCCCGTAGTGACGCTCCAGCCAGCGTTGGTGCAGGTAGTACCCCAAGTCGCTGTATTTGTATTTCTTGGGCCCGAGTTCGGCTGTGGCGATCCGCGCTAGGACCGAATCCCGCAAATCCCCACGACTGAAGACATTGTGAGCCACTTGGTTGGGGAAGGTCTCGCTTTTGGACGTTCGGAAGTAGCGGTTGTCCAAATTTCCATCCTTCCACAAATACGATTGGTAAAAGGGAATCCACGCAGGCAAACCAGACTGGTGGGACAGAATGTCGCCCATTTCCAGGTCGCCCACCGGGGACTTGGCGAGTTCAGGCAAGAATTCACGCATGGGGGTCCCTAAAAAAGCCGCCGTGCCGCCACTTCCCTCCGTGTAGTCCATGATCAATGGGACAGAGGCCAGGATTTTGGTCACACTGGCCAGGTCGTAGCGGTCACTGGGCTCCACGCCGTGGCTCCCGTC
>CAXRFY010000170.1:0-2417 GCA_964229925.1 Schleiferiaceae bacterium | reverse complement strand
GGCCGCCAACCCTGCGCTCAACGGCTGGGCGCTGCAACCCGGGGCGCCCGATGATGCCCTCCCCATCCATGCTGTCCGAAAAGACCCCGTTCCCGGCACCCATACGGTGACCTACGATTCCGCGGTGGATCAACTCAGCTTAACGCATGTGGCCCATTCGCGCGCAGGTTTTGCCCTTGGAGCGGTGGTCGCGGCCGAACGCATAGGAACCTTGTCCTCCGGAAGCCATACTTTTGCCTCCCTATTGTTCCCTCCAGCCCGCTAAAACGCGCCTGAGACCATGATCTCCAAGCTCCAAAAGTTCACCGAAAGTGTTGCCCTCGATGTTTTAGGGGTCGTCATCGTAGTGAGTGCTTCCATCGCGATGGGCTACCACCTCACGGTCATTGACGGCATTCCCATTGGGATTCTGTCGACCGTTGGAGCGGCCTTTTCGATGATGGCCACGCGTTTGGTGACCAAGCGCAACAACTGGGGCAACCTGATTGGGGTGTTAACCACGGTGAATACGACTATTGTTGATTACTATTTGGGCAACCAAGCCGCCTTGCTGACCTATCCCGTTTCCTTTTTTGGAAACATAGCGTCGTTTTGGTTTTGGCGCAAGAAGGGCAACCGAACGCCGCGCAAATTCGACAATTGGTACTTTGTCAATGCGGGAATCGCCACCGTCATGGCTATCACCTTGAACTACATCGGCTTCAGTGGCTATTTGGCGCATGAAATTTTGCAAGAGGACTTGGCCAAATTTTGGGTAACGACCATCATCACGGCCCTCACCTTCTCCGGCACCCTCAACATGCCGCGCATGTACGCCGACACCTGGGGCTTTTACGAAGTCTACAACGGTTTTAAACTCTACCAGAATGTGCTCTTCGGCAACATAGCGTACGTGGCGAAGTACATCTTCTACTTGATCAACGCCTTGCTGGGCTGGCTCGTCTGGCACCAAGTGCGCCGCCGCGAGTCGAATTAAGGCTGAGTTTCCTGAGGGAGGCCCCAAGCCCAATAGGCTTCGTGTTTGGCCATACGTCGATGCGTCACCCAGAGTCCGACGAAGAAATTCACACTTATCGGCATTAAAAAAAGGTAATTGACTGGATCCAAAAGACCTATGCCCATCAGCACACCAAACAAGACGGTTTGGAGGAGCCAAACGGCATTGCGTGCCTGACTTTTCCGGCGTCCTGATCGTTCTACCCAGCCAACCACAGCGGCTGCAGCGAGTCCATAGGGGATGGACACGAAAAAAGCAACCGACCAGCTGATGAACGCGATGATACCAAAAATTCCTAAGGTATCGGCATCCTCCTGGCCACGGAATAGACGGCAGCTAACATCCCAAAAAGCACCCCCGCGAGGAAGCCTGTCCAAACCCCCACCAAGAAAAAGAAGCCAAATCGCAGCCCAAAAGATGCACTCATCCTTGACTGCGCTTGAGCAGCTCGGCGTGCAGCACATCGACTTGCTCCGCGAGATGCGCTTCGTCCCCATCGTTTTCCACAATGAAGTCGCCCTCCTTCAGGTAGCTTCGCTTTTTGGCATCCGGCCATTGGCGGGCCATGCGCTGCTCCACTTCTTCCCGACTCATGCCCGAACGCGCCATCACACGCTCCACGCGCAGGTCGCGTGGGGCTTCCACCAGGACGATGGCGTCGCAGGTTTGGAACGTTCCAGACTCAAACAGAATAGCGGCCTCCCGCAGGATATACGGGCTGCTTTGTGCTTGATGCCAGGCCACGAAATCGTCGTGCACCGCTGGATGCACCAGCGCATTGATTTGAGCCGTGGCCTCCGGCGTCCCAAAGGCGCGTGCTGCCAATTCTTTGCGCTGCAAAACCCCATCCACGTAGATACCTGGACCAAAGGCTGCTTCAATCGACGCCTGAAGGCTTGCGCTTTCCGACATGAGGCGCTTGGCCGCATCGTCCGCCACGTAAACAGGTATTCCTTTTGCGGCAAGGAGAGCGGCGACCGTGGATTTGCCCGCACCGATGGAACCGGTTAGGCCGATGTGTTTTGGAGGCATGCTGAAAGGTAGGGCGAATCGCGATTTCGTCGAAAAGCCTCCACGGATTTTGCAGGAATTGCCATGGTCGTGCTTGCGCTACCGGCCACCTTCGTCGCATGAACCCCACAGCTTTCTTTTTTCTGGCATTGGCCATCATCGTCGTCGAAACCGCGTTGCGCAGCCGGAAAAAGCGCAGCACCTCGTGGACAGAAACGATAAGAAACATCACCCTCGGGCTCAACGAGCGCCTCTATGCGCTTTTACTCACCGCCTTTAGCGCCAAACTCTACGCCCTCTGGCAGCCTTTTGCCTTTGAGGCCCCTCCTTCCTGGGTGCAAGTCCAGCTGGCCATCTTGGGGGTGGATGAGGTTTGGTACATCGACCACCGAAGTTCGCACCGTATCTC
>CAXRFY010000169.1:0-6784 GCA_964229925.1 Schleiferiaceae bacterium | reverse complement strand
GATTCGTGCTGTATGGATCACTTGGGAAACATTGGTTCGGTGGCCGCGGTGGAAAATGTGGTGCATGTGAGTTCGCTCGCTCGGGCCGTGATGGAAAAGACACCGCACGTCATGCTCGTAGGAGAAGGCGCGCGTCAATTTGCCCAGGAAATGGGCTTTCCGCTGCAAGATTTGATGGTCCCAGATTCCAAGCGGGAATGGGAGAAGTGGCGCGAAAAATCGGACTACAAGCCCGTCGTTAACATCGAAAACCACGACACCATTGGGCAGTTGTCCTTGGACGAGGAAGGTCGCCTTGCGGGCATTTGCACCACGAGCGGTATGGCCTTTAAAATGCGGGGTCGGGTAGGGGACAGTCCCATTATTGGCGCGGGTCTCTATGTGGATGGGGCTATCGGCGCGGCTACAGCGACAGGGCATGGCGAGGAAGTCATTCGCGTGGTAGGATCCTACCGCGTGGTTTCCGAAATGGAACGCGGTTTTAGCCCGCAGGAGGCTTGTGAGCGAGCGGTCCAAAAAATCTACGAGTTCTTTGAGCGCCGCCAAGCAGGTATTCAGGACACGCAAATTGGCTTCATCGCATTGGACAAGCGGGGCCGAACAGGGGCCTTTGCCTTGCGCCCTGGGTTTCAGTACGCCATCGCACGCGCTGGTTTTGCGCCTGAGTTGGTCGACGTGCGGGCCTTATTAGATGCGTAACGCTTTCGATTTACGAATTCTGTAGAACAGCTAAAAGGGCACGGACTTCGTCGGCATGAACTTCAAGACGTTCACCGTCCAAAATGGCCGAACTGTGCAATTGGCGAAAGCCAAGATCCGTATAGGTCAAGGCATTGCTTGAGCGGATGCCCCCTCCGGGAAGGATTTCAATGCGTTGGCCAGCCTGCTTTTTCAATTCGCGAAGTACACGTAGGTCCACCGATCCGTAGCCTGTTAGAATTCGGCTAAAGCCCGCGCTAACGGCATCTTCGAGTCCTTGGATGGGGTCCGAAAGTTCATCAAATGCGCGGTGCAGCACGCAGGGCAATCCTACTGCTTGTATGAACTGCTTGCAGCGTGGTACGTCCAGTCGTCCTTTGGCCGTGATGCCACCAAAAACTAAGGCATGTGCACCCGCTTTTCGCAAGGCTAGTCCGCTGGCATGCATTTGCGCCCATTCGTCGGAGCTGTACGTGAAGTTCCCCGCTCGCGGCCGGACCATGGCAACTAAGGGAATGTTGACGCTGTGCTTTAGGGCAAAAATCCACTCTGGCGGTGGGGTCAGCCCCCCCACGTGGTAGTCTCTACACACTTCAAGACGCTCTGCACCGGCCTCTACGGCTGTAAAGGCATCTTCCAAAGAAAAAGTGCAGATTTCAAGCATGGCTGTACCAAATATGGCACAATATTTCGGTATACTTGATGCATGAAAAACTACCTGCTCGCCACGGCCATGCTGTTCAGTGCAGCTGCTCAGGCTCAAAAGATTGACCCTGCCTTCGCCCAATTGCCCTACAATATTTTGGGCCAAGACTCCTTGGGGCTGCGCTCCATGTCACCTTCCTTCTTGCAATTGGAGGAGGGGCTCTACCAGGTAGCGTACACGCCCTTCCTGATTACGGCCGAGCTGGAGTTTATCTCTCGTGACAACAACGAACGCCGCGTAACCACCGTAACGGTGACGGCGATCAACAAGAAGCAACAAAAGGCTATCCAGGCGGAGTTTCCGGGTAAAAAGTACGTGATCGACACTGCGGGCTTCAATCCTATGACACACCCCATGGGCATTGCGGCGGTTCTCGAAGATTACCGAAGCAAGGACACCGTGGTGTACGAGCTGCGCTTGGTGCCGGATAAATTGCGTTTGCCAGACTACAGCAAATGGTTGCCATACATTGGCTCGGTTACAGATAGCTTCTTAGTTTCAGAAGATCTCTACTATGTGGAGAGCGACCATGAATTTGAGCGTGGCGATCGTTCCTACAGCATAGATACCACGGACGAGGGTCAGTTGGGGTACCGCATTGACTACAACAGCGATGTGGACGTCATCCTCTACAGCGAGCTTGGCGGCAACACGGGGGGTGAAGTGGTATTTGTCCCGTACAAGTCCAATTTGCTAACAGCGGCACGTGACATGTTCAAGTACTACTTCCCACAGTTCATAGACGGCGATGCGGACTTTGAACTCCGAGTCCGAATGGAAGGCGAAGGCGAAAACACCCGTTATTTCTTGGGCACCCAAAGCAAGCAAAATGGTGTGAGCCATGTAGCTGAGCTAGACCGCCAAGGCTACCTGGATCTGCTCGAGGAAGTCAGCGCTGGTTAATGTGTAAGGCCGTTAAGGCTTCAGCGTAAAGGAAATGGGCAGCAATTCGTCGGCATTGTCCGTGGCGAGTATGCGTCCGCCTTCGGTCGCCATAATGAGTCGAATGGGCTTTTTCTGACGGTAGGTCTGCTCGCGCAGAGCTTGTCGGCACATCCCGCAAGGGGCTAGAGGTTGGGCATTGTGCCCGCTAGGGTCCCGGTACACCAGGGCCATGACTTCGACAGATTCCCCTTCAGATTGCATGTTAGAAACACTCAAGGCCACGCGCTCTGCGCAAATTCCCACGGGATAAGAGGCATTTTCTTGATTGGTGCCTATGTAGACGGCGCCACTTTGAGTCCTAACCGCAGCACTTACATGAAAGCCCGAATAGGGGGCATGGCCCGTTCCTAGTCGTTGTACAGCTGCTTCGAGCAAAGCGCGGTCCGCTGCGTTCAGCCCATCTGGCGATTCGTAGGACTCTAGATGGATTTCAATTTTATGGGACATTCGAAGGGTTTAAGTGAGGAAATCTACATAAAAAGACCCACCTAGCCGTATACCTTTGTCCCATGCGCGCGGAAATCATCACGATTGGAACGGAAATTTTATTGGGCCAAACGGTAGACAGCAATTCGGCCTGGATGGGCCAGCGGCTGTCCGAGGTTGGGGTAGAAGTGCAACGCATTACCTCCATTTCTGACCAGCCTTCGGCCATTGTTGCGGCTCTGGATGCGGTGCTTCCATCAACCCAATGGGTGCTCATTACGGGCGGCCTGGGGCCCACCAAAGACGATCTGACCAAGCATGTGTTGACCGACTATTTTGAGGATAGACTGGAGTACCGGCCTGAGATATTTGAACACATCGAAGCGCTTTTCGCTAAAATGGGTCGCGTCCCAAATGCGCTAAACCGTCCACAAGCAGATTTTCCCGTTAAAGCAGAGCTGTTGCACAACGCAATGGGCACGGCTCAAGGCATGCTTTGGACAGAACATGGTCGACGCTATGTATCCATGCCTGGGGTGCCCTATGAGATGAAGCACATCCTGGAAACGGCTGTCCTACCTCTAATGCGCGCTGAACAAGCCGAAATCCACGTGCACCGCTACTTTGTGGTTCAAGGTATTCCAGAATCTGACCTCGCTCTCCGCATTGCCGATTGGGAATCTGCTTTGCCGGAAGGAATCTCCCTGGCCTACTTGCCATCGCCCGGAGTGGTGAAATTGCGGTTGTCTGCCCACGTGGCGTCTGAAGGGGAGCAAGCCATGCGCGCTCAAATGGATCAAGAAGCAGCCGCCCTGAAAGTCCTTCTTGGGGCTGATTGCTATGCAGAAAATCTTTTGCCTTTAGAAGTGGTGGTGGGCGAGCTGTTGAAAGCTGCAGGTCAAACGGTAGCTACGGCTGAGAGTTGCACAGGCGGCTCCATTGCAGCGCGGCTGACGAGCATTCCCGGATCATCCGCCTACCTAATTGGGGGAGTGGTTGCCTACTCCAATACGGTGAAGGAGCAGCAATTGGGTGTCCGAAAAGCAGACCTCTTGGTCCACGGCGCAGTGAGTGAGCCTGTGGTGCGCCAAATGGCGGAGGGAGTCCGCAAGCGCTTAAAAACCGATTGGGCCCTGGCTACGAGTGGCGTTGCAGGTCCAGATGGAGGCTCAGAAGCCAAGCCAGTAGGCACGGTTTGGATCGCGTTGGCCGGTCCAAATGGCACTTGGTCCAAGAAGTTCAGCATGGGCCTGAATCGCAGCCGAACAGTGGAAAAATCCGTTTTGGCCGCCTTAGATGCCTTGCGCAGAGCCCTGGACGGCGGGGAGGCCAAATAGGCGCAGAATTTGGGCCTCAAAAAATCGCCGTAAACCCTTGATAATTGTGGGGAACTTTGCATATCTTTGCGCACCCGTTGTGAAACGGACTCATTCAAGTACTCAGAAGTTATGTCACGAGTTTGTGAAATCACTGGAAAGAAAGCGATGGTCGGGAACCATGTATCTTTCTCCAACAAGAAGAACAAGCGCAAGTTCAACGTGAACCTGTTGCGCAAGCGTTTTTACGTGCCCAGCGAAGATCAGTGGATTACCCTCCGCATCTCTGCTGCTGCGTTGAAGACCATCAACAAGAAAGGTATTGAAGCTGTGCTTGCTGAAGCACGCGCTAACGGCAATGTTGCCATTTAAGTTCTAGACCATGGCTAAGAAAGGCAATCGTATCCAAGTGATTTTGGAGTGCACAGAGCACAAAGAGACCGGCATGCCCGGCACCTCTCGTTACATCACGACCAAGAATAAAAAGAACACACCTGACCGCATGGAGATTAAGAAATTTAATCCCGTATTGAAGCGCATGACGGTGCATAAAGAAATCAAGTAATCATGGCAAAGAAAGTAGTAGCAACCCTGAAAAAAGCAGGTGGTGTTTCATACACCAAGGCCTTCAAGTTGACTAAGTCCCCCAAGGGAGCGTACGCCTTTGAAGAGAAAATCATCATCAAGGACGACGTTAACAACTTCTTTAACAGCTAAGATTGAAACGCTCACACGTTCAAACTTCAAGCCGCTCCTTCCGAGCGGCTTTTTTTTAACTTGTAGGTATGGCATTGTTTGGATTAGGTAAAACCCGCGAATCGCTGCTAGGCAAATTGAGCCGAGCGGTCGTTGGGCGCTCGACGGTAGATGACGAAGTACTCGACCAGCTGGAAGAGGCTTTGGTGGCCGCAGACGTGGGCGTTGATACGGCTGTGGCCGTGGTTGAATCCCTCCAAGAGCGAGTAGCTAAGGACAAGTACGTCGGCGAAGAGGAGCTCAAGGCCATGATACGTGAGACCCTGTTGGCTTCCCTTTCGGGTAAGCAATCAGGACCCCAAGCCCTCACCAGCCCTGGCCCCCATGTCGCGCTCATCGTTGGGGTAAATGGGGTGGGAAAGACCACGAGCATCGGCAAATTGGCGCATTACTACAAGGCGCAGGGCTGCAAAGTCTTGTTGGGCGCTGCGGACACCTTCCGCGCAGCGGCGGTAGATCAGCTCATTATCTGGAGCAAGCGCGTGGAGGTGCCCATTGTGGAAAAAGGCATGCATACAGATCCAGCTGCTGTGGCCTATGCTGCGGTAGAGGAAGGGGTGAAGCAGGGTTCCGATGTGGTCCTGGTGGATACGGCGGGCCGATTGCACAACAAGGTCAACCTGATGAATGAGCTTGGGAAGATCAAACGCGTGATGGAAAAAGTTCAGCCTGGGACGCCGCATGAGGTGCTTTTGGTGCTGGACGCTTCAACGGGCCAAAACGCCGTAAACCAAGCCGTTGAGTTTTCTAAGGTGACGGATGTGACCGGCTTGATTCTCACCAAAATGGACGGCACCGCCAAAGGGGGTGTAGCCCTCGCCATCGCGCACAAACTTCAAATCCCCGTACGTTTTGTGGGGGTCGGTGAAGGCATGGACGACTTGGTCCCCTTCGACGCCACGGCGTACGTTAACGCACTATTTGCATGAAAACCAAAGAAGAAATAACCGCGAACTGGTTGCCCCGGTACACCGGTCTGGCGTTGGAAGACTTTTCGGAGTACATCCTTTTGACCAATTTCACGGACTACCTCCACCGCTTTGTGGAGATAACCGGCGGTCACATTGTGGACGCTAGCAAGTCCATGGCTTGCGCACAAGGCGATGGCATGACTATGATCAACTTTGGCATGGGAAGCCCAAATGCCGCGACCATCAGCGATTTGCTGAGCGCTATCAAGCCCAAGGCAGTACTTTTTTTGGGCAAGTGTGGCGGTTTGAAGAAGCGCACCGAAATTGGCGATTACATCGTGCCGATCGGTGCTATTCGCGGCGAAGGGGCCAGCAATGAGTACTTCCCTCCCGAGGTGCCTGCCTTGCCAGCATTTTCGCTTCAGCGAGCCGTTTCGCACATTATCCGAAACCGAGAACTCGACTACTGGACCGGAACGGTGTACACCACTAACCGCCGCGTGTGGGAGCACGATGAAAAATTCAAGGCCTATTTGGAAGAGGTCCGGGCCATGGCGATTGATATGGAAACGGCGACCCTTTTTTCGGCCGGATTTAAAAACCGCATTCCCCTTGGAGCACTTCTACTGGTGTCGGATCAGCCCATGGTGCCTGAAGGGGTGAAGACAGAGGCGAGCGACCAGAAGGTCAGCAGCAACTACGTAAACACCCATATTTCTCTTGGCATTGAGGCTCTTGAGGAAATTAGAAGTGAAGGACTTTCGGTTCGTCACTTGAAGTTTTAATTGAAGACATGAGAACGCGTTCGGCGAAGAAAAATCGCATCAATGTGATCACCTTGGGGTGCTCCAAAAACGTTTACGATAGTGAAGTCCTGATGGGCCAATTGAAGGCGTCCGGAAAGGACGTCGTCCACGAAGAAGAAGGCCGCATTGTGGTCATCAACACCTGTGGCTTCATTGACAATGCCAAGGAAGAATCGGTCAATACCATCTTGGATGCCGTGCAGGCCAAGGAGAATGGGG
>CAXRFY010000168.1:0-6067 GCA_964229925.1 Schleiferiaceae bacterium | reverse complement strand
TTTGAGGCGGAGCCGGGGCAAAAATTGCTTCGGGTCGATAAGTTCCTGTTCAATTTCATGACGCATACGTCGCGCAACCGCATCCAGAAGGCGGCGGAGGCGGGAGCGATTCGGGTCAATGCCCAGCCCGTAAAGAGCAATTATCGGGTGAAGCCGGGCGATGTGGTCACCTTGGTGCTGGCCCAGCCGCCCAAGCAGATTGAACTTTTTGCGCAAGATTTGGACCTGGATGTCGTCTACAAAGACAGCGATGTGGTCATTGTCAATAAGCCCGCCGGCATGGTGGTGCACCCGAGCTATGGGCACTATTCGGACACCTTGATCAATGGACTGCTGCACCTCTTTGAGCATCTGCCCGATGGCGACAAGAGCGAGCGTCCCGGCCTGGTGCACCGAATCGACAAGGATACGTCCGGTCTGCTGGTCATTGCGCGCAACGAATACGCCATGGCCTTTCTCGCCAAGCAGTTTGCCGACCATACCACGGAGCGTGAATACCTGGCTATCGCGCTGGGAAATATCGAAGAAGACCGCGGTACGATTACGGGCCACATTGGACGCAGTTTGAAGGACCGGAAAGTCATGGCGGTGTTTGAGGATGGGAAGTACGGCAAGCACGCGGTGACGCACTATGAAGTCAAGGAGCGCTTTGGCTTTGCCACCTTGGTGGCCTGCCGTCTGGAAACGGGCCGAACGCACCAAATTCGTGCCCACTTCAAGCACATCGGGCACCCGCTTTTTGCTGATGAGACCTACGGGGGCACGGACATGCCTGTCAAACACGGTTGGCCCAAATTCAAAGAGTTCATGCTCAACAACCTGGAGCTCTGCTCGCGCCAGGCCTTGCACGCCCGCATGCTGGGCTTTGAGCACCCCACTAAAAAAGGAGAGCGGCTCCGTTTTGAAGCCGCTCTGCCGGAAGATATGGAAGCGATTTTAGAGCGCTTTCGCAACTACGTCGCTGCGCATTTAGCCTAATTATTCCGCATAGAGTCCTTCGTAGGCTGCCTCGTACATTTTGAGGATGGGCTTGCGGCGGAGCTTCATCGTGGGGGTCAAGTGGCCTCCTGGAATGGTCCAAGCGTCGGCCGTAATGACGATTTTCTTGACCGCTTCCCACTTGCCGAATTGCGCGTTTTTGGCGTCCACTTCTTTTTGGATGCGGGCCACGATGCGCGGGTGCTGAACCATTTCCTCGGGAGTGGTCCAAGCGATGTCTTTGCGCTTGCACCAGTTCTGGAGGAAGTCAAATTGAGGCTGGAGAAGCAAGACGGGGAATTTGCGGTTTTCGCCTGCGACCATGCACTGCTCGATGAAGGGGCTTTCCTTGTAGACGTTCTCCATGTTTTGGGGAGCGATGTACTTGCCGCCAGCCGTTTTGAAGATTTCTTTCTTGCGGTCCGTGATGCGCAGGTAGCCGCCAGGCAGAATTTCGCCGATGTCGCCGGTACGGAACCAGCCGTCTTCGGTCATGACTTCTGCGGTCAAATCGGGGCGTCCATAGTAGCCCATCATGACGTTGGGGCCTTTGGCGAGGATTTCACCGTCGCTGTCCAACTTGAGCTCTACGCCCTCAATGGGGGTTCCAACCGTACCCAATTTATGGCCTTGGCCGGTGGGCAAATTGACCGAAAGCACCGGCGACGTCTCCGTCAAGCCATAGCCTTCTTGGATGTTGATGCCCGCACCGGCGAAAATGCGCGCCAAACGGGGGTTCAAAGCAGCTGCACCAGACGCGACTGCTTGGGTTTTGCCGCCCAAAGCCTCTTGCCACTTGGAGAAGATGAGCTTGCGGGCCAGTTTAAGCTGCGCGTAGTAGAGCGGGGATTTTCCGCTGTGCTCGTAGTTTTCGGCCAGGCCCACGGCCCAGAAGAAGAGGGCCTTCTTGATGCCGGTCAATTCCTTGCCCTTGTCCATGATGCGGTCGAAGACCTTCTCCAGCAAGCGTGGAACGGCGGTAAATACTTCCGGGTGAATCTCGCGGAGGTTGTCGCCGATGGTCTCCATGCTTTCCGCGTAGTAGGTGCCCACGCCGGAGGTCATGTAGATGTAAACGAGCACGCGCTCGTAGCTGTGGCACAGGGGCAAGAAGCTCAAAGACTTGGCGCCAGGACCAACGGGAAGGCGCTGCGTGGAGGCCAGCGCGTTGCTGGAAATATTCCGGTGGCTGAGCATCACCCCTTTGGGCGCGCCGGTGGTGCCGCTGGTGTAGATGAGGGTGGCTAGATCTTCAGGTTTTACGGCGGCCATGCGGGCGGTGAGCTCTGGGCGCTGTGCCTCATCGGCGAGGGCAAATACCTCGTCCCAGTGGGCGCAACCGTCCACGGGTACGAAGGAGTAGATCTCCTTCAAGCTGGGTACCTCGGCCTGAATCGCTTTAACCTTGTGAAAGAGGTCGGCGTCGCTCAGGAAGCAAAACTTGACTTCGGCGTCGTTGAAGATGAATTTGTAATCCTCCGAGGAAATGGTCGGATACACGGGGACGTCAATGGCCCCTGCAGACAAAATCGCTTGGTCGCAGAGGTTCCACTCCGTGCGGTTGTTGGTCGAAATGATGGCAATCTTGTCACCGGGCTGCACGCCCAAGGCGATGAGGCCCAGGGCGAGTTTCTCGGCTTTGGCCACATAGTCTGCGGTCGAAAGCGATTCCCATTGGCCATTTACTTTGGTGTTCAAGGCGTCCGGACGCGGATGCTGTTCAAGGGCGTAGTACGCGAAGTCAAAAAGACGTGTGGGGGTCATAAGCGTTTAGGTCGTCGTTAGCGTTTAGGGCTGGGCGGTGTAGACGCACGCGCCTTGCACCCAGGTTTGTAACACATTTAGCCGCGGAAGGTTGTCTTCCGGACAGGTTAAAAGGTCTTCCGTAAAGATGGTAAAATTTGCCCAAAATCCCGTTTTAACCGCACCTAATTCTTCCTCCTGGAAGGCGGCGTAGGCCGCATCGTGGGTCATGCCTTTCAAGGCTTGGGCGCGCGTCAAGGCGTTTTCCATTTGGAATCCAGCGGCGGGATGGCCGTCCAAGGCCTTGCGCGCGGAGGCCGCGTACAAGGTGTAAAGCGGGTTGACCTCTTCTACGGGGAAATCGGTGCCGAGGGGGAGGATGCCCTGAGCCGCTTTCCGCAACTCCAAGTAGGCGTAGGCGTCGGGCATGCGGTGCGTGCCGAGGCGTTCAACAGCCCAATCCATGTCGGAGGTGGCGTGCGTGGGTTGGACGGAGGGCAGCAGGATTTGCGGGCCTCCGAAGCGCATTCGGTCCGAAGCGCTGACAATCTGCGCATGTTCGATACGCCAGCGGCTGCCCTGTGGCGCAAACTGCTGGTAGAGGTCCAGCATGAAGTGGTTGGCCGAATCGCCAATGGCATGCGTGTTCATCTGCCAACCCATGGCGGCCACCTCTTGGGCAGCGTCGTGCATGTAGGCATAGCTGCGAATTTGCAGGCCAAAGTGGTCGTGCCGGTCGTGGTAGGGCTGGCGCAGCAGGGCGCCGCGGCTGCCCAGGGCGCCGTCGGAATAAAACTTGAAGCTCTGCACGTCCAGCAGGTCTGTATGGAGCGGGCCGCGGGCCTTCCATTCGGCCAGGGCCTCTGGGCTTTCGGATACCATCACATAAAGGGGAATGGTCAATTGACCGTCTTGCTGAAGGCGGTGGATGAGGTCGATGTCTTCGGTGGGCAGGCCGGCGTCGTGGACAGCGGTAAGTCCTAAGCGGTAGCAGCGGTCTTGTGCAGCGAGGAGGGCTTCGATGCGCTCATCTTCGCTGGGCTGGGCGATTTGGAGGAGGCTTTCGGCGTTGTCGATTAGGACGCCGGTGGGCTGGCCTTGCGCGTCGAGGAGCACTTCGCCGCCCTCGATGCGGCTGTCGCCCGTGATGCCAGAAAGCGCCAAAGCCACGCGGTTGGCCACCACGGCATGGCCGTCAATGCGGCTGAGCACGATGGGTTTGTCGGTTAAGCCCTCGAGTTCGTTAGCGGTGGGGTAGGCGGTGCCGGGCCAGTCGTTTTGGTCCCAGCCTCGGCCGCGGATGACTTCGGCATCGGGGTGTTCGTCGATGAAGGTTTGGACGCGTTGAACGCATTCGGACCAGGAGCGGGCGCCCCACAAATTGACCGAATTCATCGCCAAACCCTGACCTAAAAAGTGGGCATGCGCATCGATAAATCCGGGATAGATGTAGGCCCCTTGGAGGTCCACGGTATCGTGCGCGCTGGGTATGTCATTTCGGCCCTCCACGACGGGGGTAATGCTCAGAATTTTTCCATCGCGAATCGCCACGTGGCCGTAGATGTAGTAGAGGCTATCGCCCTCAAATTGGGCAATGTGCGCGTTCATCAAAGTGGTATCCACCAGAAAGGCGGGACCGCAGCCTGCGATACTCACAATGAGCAGTGCAAAAAAGGCGTACAAATGTGCTTTCATGCCCGAAAGGTAGGTAGGGAGGGTCGTACCTTTGCGACAAAGAATTGCACATGGACTCTGCTGCCCTTACTACGGTTGAAACCGCCAAAGAATTAGGCCTCCTTCCGGAGGAATTTGACAAGATTTGCGAAGTGTTGGGCCGAACGCCCAACTTCACAGAGCTTTCCGTCTATTCTGTTATGTGGTCGGAGCACTGTTCCTACAAGAACTCCATCGTTTGGCTGAAGACGCTTCCCAAAGAAGGTCCGCACATGCTTGCCAAAGCGGGCGAAGAAAACGCCGGCTTGGTGGATATTGGCGAAGGTCTAGCCTGTGCATTTAAAATTGAATCGCACAACCACCCCTCCGCGGTGGAGCCCTACCAAGGCGCTGCCACCGGTGTGGGCGGTATCAACCGCGACATCTTTACCATGGGTGCGCGCCCCATTGCCCAGCTGAACAGCTTGCGCTTTGGCGATCCCACCACGGCGCGCACAAAGTGGCTCGTCAAGGGCGTCGTCAAAGGCATCGGCAACTACGGCAACTCGTTTGGCATCCCCACGGTGGGCGGTGAAGTCTACTTTGACAAATGCTACGAGCAAAACCCCTTGGTGAATGCCTTCTCAGCGGGTATTGTCGAAGTGGGCCAGCAAATTTCCGCCAAGGCCAAGGGCGTCGGCAATGCCGTATACATTGTAGGCTCGTCTACGGGCCGCGACGGCATTCACGGAGCTGCCTTTGCGTCCAAGGATTTGAGTGAAGATTCGGCCAACGACATCCCATCCGTTCAGGTGGGCGATCCCTTCCAGGAGAAATTGCTCTTGGAAGCCACGATGGAGCTTGCGAAAACGGGCGCCGTCATGGGCATGCAGGACATGGGTGCCGCAGGCATCACCTGCTCAACGAGCGAAATGTCTGCCGGCGGCGGCGTAGGTATGGACATCGATTTGGACAAAGTTCCTACGCGTCAAGACGGCATGGAGCCTTGGGAGATCCTCTTGTCTGAATCCCAGGAACGCATGCTCGTGGTCGTCGACAAAGGCCGAGAAGCCGATGTGGAGGCCATTTTTGAAAAATGGGACATTCACTGTGAGGCCATCGGCGTTGTAACCGAAGGTCCTTACGTGCGCTACTTCTGGCATGGGGAAAAATTGGCCGAAATTCCTGCCGAGTCCCTCGTATTGGGCGGCGGTGCCCCCATTTACTACCGCGAAACCCGCGAGCCCGCCTACTACCGCGAATACCAGAACTTCGATATGGACCTGGTTCCCTGCCCCGAAGATCTTCAAAGCGTCGCCATGGAATTGGCCGGCCTGCCCAACATCGCCTCCAAGCGCTGGGTCTACGAACAGTATGACTCCATGGTGGGCACCAAGAACCGCTCCACCAACGAAGCGAGCGATGCCGCCATCGTCAACGTCAAAGGCTCCAAGCGCGCCATTGCCATGACCGTAGATTGCAACAGCCGCTACGTGCATGCCGACCCCGAGGTGGGCACCATGATTGCCGTGGCAGAAAATGCCCGAAACATTGTCTGTTCCGGCGGTGTGCCCTCGGCCATCACCAACTGTTTGAACTTTGGAAACCCCTACAATCCGGAAGTGTACTGGCAGTTTGTCGGCGCCATCAAGGGCATGGGCAAAGCCTGTGAGAAGTTTGCGACCCCGGTGAC
>CAXRFY010000167.1:0-3281 GCA_964229925.1 Schleiferiaceae bacterium | reverse complement strand
ACGATGCGATCGCCCTTGGGAGACACCGTAGCTTCCGCATCGTAGCCCGGCTCATGGGTTAACTGGCGCTGCAGCTCTCCATTGAGGTCCGCCACAAAAATGTCAAAGCTCTCATAGATAGGCCACACATAGCGACCGCCTTCGCGGGAAGGTTCGGGCGGACAGCTGTGCCCCCCCAAATGGGTCGACGCATAGACGATTTCTTGATCGCCGGGGAGGAAGTAGGAACAGGTCGTTCGGCCCAGCCCCGTGCTCAGCATCTTGGGCGTCTTTTCCACCTGGCGCACATCTTCGTAGAGGAAGATTTGGTCGCACAAGGTTCCCCATTCTTTGTAGTTGGCCTGAAAGACCAAACTCTTGCCCGAAAAGCTCCAATACGCCTCCGCATTATCCCCTCCAAAAGTCAATTGACGCACGTTGGCCAAGTGCTTCTCCCCCGGATACGTCAAGGTTTTGGCATCCAACGTAGGGCCAGCGGGAGCACTGTGCGCATGTTGGGCCGAAAGCGAAAACGCCGTCACACAGGCAACCAAAAGGGGTAGGAAAAAACGGAATGAGGTAGATGAGTTCATGGGCTTACAAGTACATTTGACGCAAACCTAGTTCTCAAACGACGATGACTGTGCGCAATACCTCTATTCGACTCGCTTCCGGCCTGCTTTTACCCCTTTTATTCGGCGCAACCCTGCACTTGCAGGCCCAAGACGCCCCCAAACTCAGCAAGCAAGCCCTCCAACTCCAAACCGATGTGAAAACTTTGGCCGACGATGCCATGGAGGGCCGCAAAGTGGGGACCAAAGGCGAAAAGAAAGCTTCCGAATACCTCGTCAAACGCTTCAAGGAAATGGGCCTCACCGGCGCTATCTCAGACAGCAAAACGCCCTACTTTGATCCGTTCGAAGCCCAACCCTCCGTGCACGGCACCCCGACCGGACCCAAAATCACGGGCCGCAACGTCGTCGCCGTCCTCCCGGGCCAAGGCGAAGGCACCATTTACATCGGCGCCCACTACGACCACTGGGGCTGGGGCGGTGAAGGAAGCCTCTACCGCGGAGCTGATTCCGCCATCCACAACGGCGCCGATGACAACGCCTCCGGCGTGGCCGCGGTCTTGGAATTAGCGCGTCGTTTCCACGACAGCCCGCTACAAAACACGGTCGTCTTCATTGCATTTTCCGGCGAAGAAATGGGCCTGTGGGGCTCCAACGCTTTCGCCAAAGAACACCTCGGCGCCTTCCCCGCACCTCGCTTCATGATCAATATGGACATGGTAGGTCGCCTAAATGCCGAACGCCAACTCGCCGTCTATGGCACGGGCACCAGCCCTCTATGGGACGGACTTCTCGACGAACAAAACACCTCCGGCTTCGCCCTCAAACGTGAAGTCTCCGGCGTAGGTCCCTCCGACCACACCTCCTTCTATTTGGCAGACATTCCCGTCCTCCACTTCTTCACCGGCCAGCACGAAGACTACCACCGCCCCTCCGACGACTGGGACAAAATCAACTATGCCGGCCTCGCCGATGTGGTAGACTACATCGAAGGCATCGTGCGTTCGGCCGATGCCCTTGGAGAACTCCCCTTCTCCAAAACCAAAGACCAAAGCGAGGATACCCCCCGCTTCAAAGTCACCTTAGGCGTAGTCCCCGACTACCTCTACAGCGACCCCGGCATGCGCATCGATGGCGTCAGCGAGGGCCGTCCCGCCGCCAAAGCCGGTCTCCAAAAAGGCGACATCGTGACCCATATGGGCGACCAAACCATCACGAGCATGATGGACTACATGAAGGCCTTGAGCACCTTCACCAAGGGCCAAACCGTACCTGTCACCGTCAAGCGCGTCGACGCAGTCCTTACGGTGGATGTGACGTTTGATTGAGCGCTGCGTGCCGTTAAAGGGTTGAAGGGTGAAAGAGTTAAAGGGGAGTTTGTTGGTTTGTTGGCTAGTTGGTTCGTTGGCGCATTTTTAGAATTCTCTAGCTACCAAGCCCTCTAGCTCCCTAGCGCGAAGGCGTAGCCTGAGCTCCCTAGCCCTCTAGCTCCCTAGCCCTCTAGCTTCCTAGCGCGAAGGCGCAGCCTGAGCTCCCTAGCCCCCAAACGCGCCGAAGGCGCTCCCTAGCCCCCTAGCGCGAAGGCGCAGCCTGAGCTCCCTAGCTCCCTAGCGCGAAGGCGCAGCCCGAGCTTAGTGCGCCTCCAACCACGTCGTCCCCACGCCGGTATCTGCCACGAGAGGTACTGCTAAAGGATAGGCTTTTTCCATCTCTTCGACGACGAGCGCTTTGAGGGCGTCGAGTTCGGAACGTTGGACGTCAAAAACCAATTCGTCGTGCACTTGCAGAATCATGGGGGACTGGAAGCCTTCGCGCTGCATTCGGGCATGCACATTAATCATGGCCAGCTTCACGATGTCGGCAGCGGTGCCCTGAATGGGGGCGTTGATGGCATTTCGTTCCGAATGCCCCCGCACCGCCTGGTTGCGCGAATCAATGTCCCGCAAATAGCGACGTCGGCCCAGCAACGTCTCCACATAGCCCTTCGAACGCGCAGAGGCCACTTGGTCGTCGATGTACTTTTTGATGCCGGGATAGGTCGCGAAGTAGCTGTCGATGACTTCTTTGGCTTCGGACCGTGAAAGCGTCGTCTGATTGCTCAATCCAAACGCGGACACCCCGTAAATGATGCCGAAGTTGACCGTCTTCGCGTGCGAACGCTGCTCGCGCGACACCTCCGAGAGGGGCACGCCAAAAACCTTGGCCGCCGTAGCCGCGTGAATGTCCTCGCCGCTCCTGAACGCCTCCAGCATCGCGGGATCTTGGCTCATGGAGGCGATGACGCGCAGTGCAATGTGCGAATAGTCCGCACTGAGCAACACATGATCCGAATCCCGTGCCACAAAGAGGTTGCGAACACGACGGCCGCGCTCCGTGCGTACAGGAATGTTCTGCAGGTTGGGGTTGGTGGACGACAGTCGGCCAGTTGCGGCCACTGCTTGATTGAAGGTGGTGTGGATGCGGCCCGTCTTGGGGTGAACCAGCTGCGGCAGGGCATCGACGTAGGTGCTTTTCAGCTTGCCTACTTGGCGCCAGTCGAGGATTTTTTCAACGATGGGATGCTCCTTCACATAGCCCTCTAGGACTTCCTCGCCGGTGGCATACTGACCCGTTTTGGTCTTTTTCACTTTGCCTCGGCCGATCTGCAATCCATCAAAGAGCACCTCCCCCAGCTGCTTGGGGGAGCCCAGGTTAAAGGATTGGCCTGCCAATTCGTGTACTTCGGCTTCC
>CAXRFY010000166.1:0-4186 GCA_964229925.1 Schleiferiaceae bacterium | reverse complement strand
ATAAATTGAAGTGCGCTGTACGCGACGGATTTTGCCAGAGCGGATTGTGCCTGGGCTTCGGCCAAGCCTACGGAGGCTTCCGCGAGGTGCAGGTAGGCGCATTGGCCCGTTTGGCCGGCGCGGTATGCGGTTTCAGCCACGTCCAGCCAGGTCCAGCCGATGTTGCTCATGGCGCTGCTGGGGCAGGACGCAATGCCGTCCGCACATACCTCCAGCCCAAAAGGACGGTTCTGAACAAAGGACAGGAGGCGTTCTCGGGCCTGATCCATGGACTGCTCGCCCCGAATCGCCCAGGATTCAAACGTTTCGTAGGTGCAGCCTTCCTGGCGGTTGAGGTAGTCCAGGCTGGCGGCATTGACACCGTGTTCGCTCAATCCCAAGACGGCATAGCGGTCCAAAGCTTTTGCTTCATGGGCATAGCTGAAGCCATTCCCACTGTGACGGCCTTCAAGCGCCCGAACATCCGGATGCGGGTCCAAATTCAAAGCATTAACCACCCCATGCGTTTTGGAAGCGGATACCAGCAGGGGATAGGCGTTGTTGTGCCCACCGCCCACGAGAATGGGCACTTTGCCAGCGGCAAAGAGGGGTTCTAAAACGGCGTGTACCCGCTGGTCGACTTCAGCCGTCAGGGCGCGCAATTCAGCTAGGTCGGTGGTTTCGGTGGCTTTTGCCTGCAGGTCCGCGACTTCCACCCAAGCCCAACCTACTTGATCGCCGGTAAACCAGTCATTGACGGGGAAGTTGGCCAGCGCTGCAAAGACCGCAGATGGAGTGGCAGCAGCCCCAGGGCGGCCCAGATTGGCGCGAACCCCAATGTCTTCCGGGACGCCCACAAAGACAAACTGGCCTTGACCAGGAGCTTGGGCCTGGAAGACATCGCCCAGGCGTTTTTCGCCCGCACGGGGCACAAAGGCTTCAATAGGGTTCATAGGCCAAAGACAAAGGTGTGTTCCACAAGATTTTCCCCAAATCGGTAGGGGAGGCTGGCGAGGCTTTGGACCGGCTTCGTCAAGCAGACGTGCGCTTCTTTACCCACGGCGATGGAGCCAAAGCGGTTCTGGGCGTTCAAAGCGGCAGCAGCGTTGAGGGTCAAACCGACCAAGCCTTCCATGGGAGTCAGTTTCATTTGGTGACAGGCCAAACTCCACGCCAGCATCAAGTTGCTACTCGGGGCGGACCCTGGGTTGAAGTCCGACGCTATGGCCAAAGGCAAGCCGGCATCGATGATTTTTCGGCCAGGCGTGTAGGGAATGTTCAAGAAGAGCGAGCATCCGGGCAAAGCCACAGGAATGGGGCCTTGGCGGTCCGTCCAAGCAGCTTGAAGGTCCAGCAGGTCCTGATCGCTGAGCACTTCGAGGTGGTCTACGCTCATGGCCTGAGCTGCGATACTCGCTTGCAAGCCGCCCGAAGTCGTAAACTGATTGACGTGCGCCTTGAGGGGCAAGCCCAGGTCTTGAGCGGCAGCGGCAAGGCGAGCAAGCTCATCGGGCGTAAAGTACTGGTCCTCGCAAAAAATGTCCACAAAGTCCGCCAGGCCTTCGTGCGCCACGGCCGGAAGCATCTCATGGAGCACTTCGTGGAAGTAGGCCTCGCGTTGGCCGTCAAAGCGTTTGGGGACAGCATGGGCGCCTAGAAAGGTGGCGAAGAGCGGCATGCGGGTGAGGCTTTTGGCCTTTTGGACCACGCGGAGCATCTTGAGTTCGGTCTCCACGGAGAGTCCGTAGCCGCTTTTAATTTCCACCACGGCCGTACCGGTGCTTCGCGCTTGGCTGAGTCTCAGGAGCAAATCGTCCAAAAGTGCTTCTTCCGAACGCGCCTCCAAGGCAGCGGCCGAATTCAAGATGCCCCCTCCGGCTGCCGCAATTTCTGCATAGCTCGCGCCGCGCATCCGCATTTCAAACTCCTCCGAACGTTCCTTCGCAAACACCATGTGGGTGTGGGAGTCCACCAGAGCCGGGAAGGCCCAGCGGCCGGTGCCGTCTATGCTTCGCACCTGCTGGGGGTAGTCTCCAGAACGCAGCTCCTCCATGGTGCCGAACGCCACGATTTGGCCGCCCTCCATGTCCAAGAAAGCATGGTTCAAGCAGGTCGCCTGATCCATGGAAGGACCTGCCAAATAGGGAGGAGAAGTGCCCTCCAAATCCACCAGGGCGATGCCGGCGAGGTTTTCCAGTCGGGTGCGCATGGAACGAAGGTAGGGTATCGCGTATTTTTGAGGATATGGCAGGCAACACCTTTGGCGAGATTTTTCGATTGACCACGTTTGGCGAATCCCATGGAAGCGCCATGGGTGGGGTGGTGGACGGAATGCCGGCGGGCATTTGGGTCGATACCGTTCGCGTTCAAGAAGCGCTAGATCGACGCAAACCGGGCCAAGGAGCGCTGACCACGGCGCGCAAAGAGAGCGATACCGTAGAGTTCTTGAGCGGCTTTCACCCTCAAGCCGATGCCCAAGGACGCCGTCAAACCCTAGGCACCCCCATTGGATTTGTGATTCGCAACACGGATGCGCATTCCAAGGACTACGATGCCTTGGCGAATACCTACCGCCCCTCGCATGCGGACTACACCTACGAAGCGAAGTACGGGCTGCGCGACCACCGAGGAGGCGGTCGGTCTTCCGCCCGTGAAACGGTTTGCCGAGTGGTGGGCGGAGCCTTAGCTCAAGCCTTATTGCCGGCTGACCTGCACATTCATGCCTTTGTGCAGCGCATGGCAGGGGTGGGCATCCCGGAGGCGGCGCAGTTTGACGTGGCAAAGGCTTTTCTACACCCTACCGGCTGTCCGCACCCAGAAACGGCGGAAAAAATGGAAGCCGCTTTGCTGGCCCTTAAAGAGGCAGGCGACACTGCAGGTGGAGTGATTCGCTGCCACGTAGCAGGTGTTCCGGCGGGCTGGGGCGAACCCGTTTTTGACAAGCTCCATGCGCGTTTGGGCTATGCCTTGCTGGGCATTAATGCGGCCAAAGGCGTGGAATTTGGCAGCGGTTTTGCCGGCTCAGACTCCACGGGAAGCCAGCAAAATGACGCCTTTACGGGGGTGGGGCAGACGTCGACAAATCATTCGGGCGGTATACAGGGTGGAATTTCCAACGGTATGCCGCTGGAATTTAGCGTGGCCTTCAAGCCTATTGCCTCCATCCGCCAAGCTCAACAAACGGTCACCCGCGCGGGCGATTCGACGACGCTAGAAATCACCGGGCGCCACGATCCCGCTGTTTTGCCGCGCGCCCTGCCCATTGTGGAAGCCATGACAGCGCTAGTGCTCGCGGACTTTTACTTGGCGCAACGCCATCAACTAAACGCTTGATATGAAACTTCATACAAAAATCATCCTGGGCATGGTCCTGGGCATTGTGTGGGCTGTGGCCAGCACCTACTGGAACGGGGCCACCTTTACCCAAAATTGGCTCGCCCCCTTTGGCACCATCTTCATCAATGCGCTGAAACTCATCGCCATTCCCTTGGTGCTCTTTAGCATTATTGACGGAGTGGGGCAGCTGGGCGACCCCAAAGCGTTGGGCCGCATCGGGGGCAAGGCCCTGGGGCTCTACGTGGGAACGACCCTCATCGCCATTTTGATCGGTCTGTCGCTGGGCAACCTCACGCAGCCAGGGACGTATGCCTCCGAAGCGCAAATCGTAGACAACCGCCTGGGCTTTGAGGCCTGGCTTCAGTCCAACGACAAGCCTTCGCCCGATGGGCAGTGGTGGAGCAGCAACCCGGCCTATGCGGACCGACTCGAGGGTCTTCCCGTGGAGGCTGCAGACAGTGATTTGACCGACAAGATCACGGCGGCACGCGCGGAATCCGACCGGGGTCCCTTGGCCTTCCTGGTCGACATCGTCCCCAGCAACATCTTCTTAGCCTTTAACAATTCCTTGATGCTGCAGGTGATCTTCTTTGGCCTCTTCTTCGGCATCGCCATTGTTATGCTACCCAAAGAAGGCACCGAGACCCTCCGTGCCTTCATGAGCCAGAGCGCCCAGGTATTCATCAAAATGGTGGAAATCGTTATGATTGGCGCCCCCTTCTTTGTATTCGCCTTGATGGCCAGCACCTTGACCAAGTTGGCGGGCGACGATCCCAGCCGCCTGGTCGAACTCTTCTCCTCCTTTAGCGTCTACATGCTCACCGTGGTAGGAGGGCTGTTGGTTATGGCGTTGCTGGTCTATCCGACGATT
>CAXRFY010000165.1:0-5304 GCA_964229925.1 Schleiferiaceae bacterium | reverse complement strand
AAGCGCATGCGCGTGGACAACCAACCCTACGGCTCGTGGAGCGCCGAGATGTTTAAGCGCGCCTTCCCCGACCACCCCTACAACTGGGCGGTCATTGGTTCCATGGACGACTTGAACGCCGCCCAAACGGAAGACTACGTCAACTTCTACAAGAAGTACTACAACCCCAACAACGCCACCTTGAGCATTGCCGGAGACATTGATCCCGTCCAAGCGAAGGCCTGGATTGAAAAGTACTTCGGAACTATCGCTGCGGGCGAGCCCGTTGTGCACCCCTCCAAGCACGCGTCTGCATTGACCGAGGAAATCCAGGACACCATTTTCGACAACATTCAGATTCCGGCCATTTTTGCGGGCTACCGCATGCCCGGCCAAGCGGACAAGGACGCCTATGCGCTTCAGATGTTGACGACCGCCTTGAGCGATGGTCCTTCTTCGCGCTTGTCCAAGCGCTTGGTGGACCAGGACCAGTCTGCCTTACAGGTGGTGGCCTTCCCCTCCGCCTTGGAGGACCATGGTATCTTCATCACGTTAGCATTGACCAACGGGGACAACAGTACGGCAGATGTATTGGGCACCATGGACGCTGAAAGTGCCCGAATGCAATCCTAACTCCTCTCCGAAAAGGAATTCGAAAAAGTACTGAACAAGGTGGAAGCCGACTTCATCACCCAAAACGGCTCCGTGTCCGGCATCGCCGAATCCTTGGCGAACTACCACGTCTACTTCGGGGACGCCAACTTGATCAACACGGAAATCGAGCGCTACCGCGCCGTGACCCGCGAAGACATCCAACGCGTCGCCCAAACCTATTTGCAACCGTCTAACCGTGTGGTCTTGACCTACTTGCCCAAGCCCAGCGCCAATCCCTCTGTAGAATAATGAAACGTATTATCCTCGCCCTTGCGGCCCTGGCTACTTTCTCTGCATCGGCACAGTTGGACCGAAGCATTCGACCTAGCGCGGCAGAACCCCGCGTTCCCACCATTGCCCCCTACACCCAATTCACGTTGAAAAACGGCATGACGGTGTTAGTCGTGGAAGACCACAAACTCCCTCGCGTCTCCGTGGGCCTGTCTATGGACCCCGGTCAGCTGTATGAGGGCGAAATCGCCGGCGTATCCTCCTTGACGGGGGACCTCTTGTCCGAAGGCACCACCTTGCGCGACAAAGCCAGCTTGGACGAAGCGGTGGACTACATCGGTGCCCGCTTGCGCACGGGCCCCACGGGCGTCAACACCAGCGGTTTGAGCAAGTACGCCGATCAGCTGTTCAGCATTGCAGCTGAGGTAGCGACGAAGCCCGCCTTCCCTGCGTCGTCTTTTGACAAGTTGAAGAACCAGTTCATCACCGGTTTGAAAAACGAGCGCGACAACCCGGGCAGCATCCGCAGCAATGTTTCTCGTGCGCTTCTTTACGGCACCAACCACCCCGCAGGCGAATTGGTGACGGAAGCCACCGTCAACACTGTGACACTCAAAGACTGCCAGACGTTCTACAAGACCTACTGGAAGCCCAACATTGCCACTTTGGTCATTGTGGGAGATATCTCGGTGGATCAAGCACGTCAGTTGGCTGAAACCCACTTTGGCGGCTGGAAAGGCAAGTTCAAGAAGGAAGTCACCTACCCAGCGCCCGCAAAACAGGCCAACACCCGCATTGTCCTGGTGAACCGTGACGCCTCCGTTCAGTCAAGCATTACCGTAACCAACACCATGCACTTAACGGTCGGTCATCCCGATGCAGAAGCCATGGCGGTAATGAACCAAGTTTTGGGTGCGGGTTCTGCGGGACGTTTGTTCCAAAACTTGCGCGAAGACAAGGCCTATACCTACGGCGCTTACTCGAGCTACGGCACGAGCAAGTACACCTCATCCTTCAGTGCAGAAGCCGAAGTGCGCAACGCGGTCACCGATTCTGCTGTGGCGGAATTCCTCTACGAACTCAACCGCATCCGCACGGAGCCCATCTCTGCGGAGGACCTGCGCGCTGCCAAGAACAACCTATCTGGCAGCTTTGGACGCTCCTTGGAGAACCCGGCTACCGTTGCGCGTTTTGCGACCAACATTCAAGAGTATGGATTGTCTGCGGACTACTACAACAACTACTTGAAGCGTTTGGAAGCGGTGACTGTAGCAGATGTACAGCGCGTAGCCAAGACCTACATCGAAGAAGGTCAGTACCTCATCGTGATTGTCGGCAAGGCGTTGGATATTGCTCCCGGCCTGCAGCGTCTGGGCTTCCCCATCGAGTACTACACCTTGGATGCCGAACCTACGACTGCACCTGTAGCGAAGGTTCCTGCGGGTTTGACGGCCCAAAAAGTCATCGATGCCGCCTTCGCCGCCATGGGCGGGCGCGAGGCTATCGAGGGGGTAAAGAACATCGACATCACCCAAGAAGCTAGCGTGATGGGTATGAGCTTGAGTTTCCATTCGGTCTATGCGGCACCTAACTACATTTTCACGGAGCAAAAGTCCCCCATGGGTGGTAGCGTGAAGAAGTACAATGGCGAGAAGGTGGTCGTGCAAGCGCTCGGCAAGGACCTTCCTGTCGATGAAGCCACGGCCCAAGACGTAATCAACGACTCTTGGTGCACGGAATTGCTTTTGAGCGGCGGGGAAGGCGGCAATGCAGTGCTCTCTGAAGCACCTGCCACGGTCAACGATGCCGTCTGCTATGAGCTGGTTGTTACCCTCGGCAGCAATGAAGTGAAGCGTTATTATGACGCCAAGACGGGTCTATGTGTGCGTCAAAGTCAAGTGGCCGAAACGCCTCAAGGCGAGCAGGTCATTAATGTGGACTTCGGCGACTACCAGACGGTGGATGGCGTGAAGCTTCCCTTTGTGACCACTGTGCCCCTTCAGCCTGGTATGAACCTCGAGGTCAAAACGACCAAAGTCGTCGTGAACGGCGAAGTCGACATGAACATTTTCAACTAAGGATCGTTTTAGTGATCTGAGTTATAGGTTGAATCACACCTTTAAGCTGAAACGCAGAAACCCCGGGGCTCGTCCTCGGGGTTTTTTCATGCCTAAAAGTTGGGGTTTAGCGAGGACCTCAGCGGCTACTTGCGGTTGACCATCCAAACGCCCACCAAAATGGTCACCATGCCCACAAAGTGGTTGAAGAGCAAGTCTTCCCCAAACAGCAAGCCCCAGCCCAGCGCGACGATGGGAATGACATAGGTCGTGGAGGCGGCAAACAAGGGCGTGGTCATGGCGATCAAGCGGTTGAAGACCACCATGGAGATGCTCGTGCCCACCATGCCCAAGAAGGCGATCGCGGCGAGGGAACTCCACATTTCGGAACTGCCCGTGAGGTTGCCCGTAAAGTCCGTAGCCGCCAGAATGCCCACGGAAGGCACCGACGCGCCCAACATGGCGAATAACGTTATGGCCCGGGGCGAAAGATGCTTCAGGCGATCCCCAATGGTGTTGATGCTGACGCCGTAGCAGGCCGCGGCGAGCACGGCGAGCAGGAGGTAAGGCCAGTTTTGGCCCACCGTCGAGTGGCTGTCAAATGGATTAATCAGGAAGATGGCGCCGGCAAAGCCTATGACGACGCCGAGGGCGCGAATTCGGTTTAGCTTTCGGCCAAATACCAAAAGGCCCACCAACAAGGTAAACAGCGGGGTCATCGAATTGGTGATGCCCACCACTCCCGAAGGCACATGCGCCACCGCGATGGGGAAGAGGAGGTAGGGGATGGAATTGCCGAGCAGTGCGACGATGAGAAAGGCGGGAATGTCGGCCTTCTTGAACTCCTTGAACTGCGGCCACGCGAAGGAAAGCGTGAGGGCGGCGGCGAAGAGGATGCGGGCGGCGCCAATTTGGACCGCGGTGAAAGCGATCAAGGCGTGCTTCATCAAAATGAAGGAGGATCCCCACACCAACACCAGTGCAGTAAACATGATCCAAGGGAGGAAGGAACGATTCATGAGGCGCCAAAGGTAGATTACCTTTGTACCTATGCCACATAGCCCCACGACAAAATGGACCGCGGTCCTTCGCAGATTGTTGCAAGCCTCCATCGTTTTGACGTTGCTTGTGATTTTGGCCGGTTCAGTGGTCCGAATGACCGGCAGCGGCATGGGCTGTCCGGATTGGCCGACCTGCTTTGGCCTCATCGTACCCCCAACGCAAGAGGCGCAGGTCACGTGGGCGCCCAATACCTTCTACGGGCAGGGGCAGATGATTGTTCGGAACGACACGCTCTGGATCGCCGATGCGGCCTTCACCAGCAGCGAGGCCTACGACGGCGCGCATTGGACCCCCTATACCCGCCACGATTACGCCGTTTTCAATCCCGTTCACACCTGGATCGAATACATCAACCGCCTCCTCGGCGCCCTCTTGGGCCTGCCCGTCCTGTTGGCCACCGCCTGGACGCTTTGGCGCATCAAAGCCCATCCCAAATGGGCCCTCACCATGCTGGCCGCCCTCTTCGTACTAGGCTTTGAAGCCTGGCTGGGCAAAGTCGTCGTCGACGGAAACCTCATCCCGCACCAAATCACCTACCACATGGCCGGCGCCTTTGGGCTGTTGGGCCTCTTGACCGCCGTGTACCGCAGTGTCTCGAGCGAATGGGAACTCCACGCCCTCAAGGCCGAAGTTCAAGTCGAAGGCTTAGAAGACGACCGACGCCTCCTCTTCCGCCTCTTTCTAGGACTTATTGCCCTGCTCAGCATCCAAATTGTCATGGGCACGCAAGTCCGCGAGGAAGTCGATGCCCTCGTGAAGCTCTTTGGTCTTGAGGCCGACCGCAGCGATTGGATCGCCCAGCTCCCTGCCGGTCTGCTGGTTCACCGCAGTTTCAGCTTGCTCATCCTCGGGCTTTCCTATTGGACGTACCGAAAGTCCTTCGGGCTCGCGGGCCTCAAGGCACGTGCCGCGGTGGTCCTGTACGCCTTACTGGCCGAAACCGCCCTCGGTGCCGCCATGTACTACTTTGCCATCCCTCGCTTCATGCAACCCGCCCACCTATTACTTAGCGCCATCTCCTGGTTCCTCCTGGTGGATGGAGCCTTCAAGGCGTGGTTGATGCTGCGGAAGGGCTAGAGGGCTCGTGCTTCGCACTGTAGCTAGAGGGCTAGGAAGCTCGTGCTTCGCACTGTAGCCTTTTCGCTTAAACGTTTAATCTCTTTTACCCTTAAACCTTGTGGTGGACCTTCGCTGCGCGCTGGGACTTTCCGTTGATTTGCCAAGCTCTAGCCCTCTAGCCCTCTAGCCCTCTAGCCCTCTAGCCCTCTAGCCCTCTAGCCCTCTAGCCCTCTAGCCCTCTAGCCCTCTAGCCCTCTAGCCC
>CAXRFY010000164.1:0-7321 GCA_964229925.1 Schleiferiaceae bacterium | reverse complement strand
GGATCAGGAGGAGGACGGGCAGTTCACCTTAAAATTCTAAGTATGAAAAAGGCTCTTTTGGCTCTTGCGGTGCTGTGTGGATTCGCGGCGCTTGCACAGCCCAGCAATGACAGTTTGAACATGCGCACCCTGCTTCACTATCCGGTGAGTCAGTGGGGAATTTCGGGTGCAGATCCCGACTGTGCAGACATCTGGGGCTATACGGATAGTGCATCTGGGACCGAATATGCCATCATCGGCAACCGCAAAGGCACCTTGGTGGTGGATGTCACAACGCCAGCCAGCCCGAGCAATGCCCTCTGGGTGCCAGGCACCAACAGCCTATGGCGGGACATTAAGACCTGGGACCACTACGCCTACGTCGTGCACGATGTGCCCTCTGGTGCCAACCCCCCGTACAACGGCCTGCTCATTATTGACATGGACAGCTTGGCGCAAAACCGTTGGAAGTTTTTGAAGCTCCCCGTTCCCCGCGCCAATGGCCAAGTGGACACCCTGGCCCGCGCGCACAACATTTTTGTCGATGAAAACGGCATTCTCTATGCCTTTGGCAGCAATGTCGGCGCAGGAGGTGCCATTCTAATCGATGTGGCCACAGATCCCTGGAACCCGGTAACGGTGGGCCTCTACGACGGGCACTACTTCCACGATGGGGTGGCTCGCAACGATACCTTGTACGGGGCCGGCTTGTACTCCGGTATTGTGGTGGTGAATGTGGCCTTGAAGTCCAATCCCACGATGGTGACCAGTTGGGCGACTCCGAGCAATTTTGCCCACAATTGCTGGTTGAGTGACGATGGCAACACGATATATACCACGGATGAGGTGGCCAATGGCTATGTGACCTGCTATGATATTTCGGACTTGAGCAATGTGGACGAGCTCTGGCGCCACCAAGTGCAGCCCAACACGTCGCTCATCCCGCACAACGCGCACGTGGCGGGCAACCACGTGGTCACGTCTTACTACACCTTTGGGGTCCATGCTTTGGATACGGAATTCCCCGAATTGCCGGTTCTCGTAGGCTACTACGATACGTCGCCCTTCACGGGTGGGGGCTACTTTGGCAACTGGGGGGCCTATCCCTATCTGCCGAGTGGCCGAATTCTAGCCTCCGACATGGAAGAGGGCCTCTTTGTCCTTGAGCCCGAATACCCCGAAGTCAGCCGCCTTAAAGTGCAGCTGGGCCATATCAACTGGGCCGCAGGGTCAACCGTGACCTACGGCAACATTACCTCCAAGGACTTTGTGTATTGGAAAAATAGCGGAGACACCCTCTATGCGGACGCTGACGGGGTGGTCGTCTACAGCGCTGCGCAAGCGACCAATGATACTTTGATTTATCCGTTTGAATACCAGATGGGCATGTCCGGCGTGGGTCTAGGAGATGACAGTTTGTTCGTCAGCTTGGCTTCCGGACTCTATCCCCACGATACCTTGATTGGATCCTGGTCATGGTCGGTAGATGAGAAGGACCTAGCTCCCTTTAAAGTGAACACCGGGGACGATCACTGGACCTTGGTGTGTGGGGAGGTGCAGTTCCCCAACTTGGTTCTTGGCCTTTACAGTCTGGACGGCAAAGAGATCTGGAGTGAGGCATGGACGCGGAACCGTAGCTATTCGATTCCCTTCCCAGAAGCTAAGGGGCTCTATGTGTTGAGCTTCCGAAGCCTGAATGGACACGAGGGGGCCATTCGCGTACTTCGCCCCTAGTCTTGAACGCATAGAAATGAAAAAGCCCGGCAACGCCGGGCTTTTTATTTAAGGCAGGACGCGCACGTAGTACAGGACTTGCCCTGTTTGTTGAAATCCCTCCTCGATATTCAAGGTAATTTTTAGATGGTTCCGGAGCCATTCGGGATAGTTGGGTACTTCCAAGGGACGAATAAAGGAGATGTAGGATTTATCAATCACTTGGGAGAGTGCAGGCATCCAGCTTGCAAAATCCACCAGCAGGCCCCAGACGAAGAACGGAATTTCAATGTCCCGGCGGTTCCAACTTTGCGTGGCTAGATCTATACTGCCCATGGCCATCCCTCCAAGAGGAAGACCAAAGACGCGATTTTCAAAGGCGATGGATTGGACAAAGACGCCTTTTTTTCCATCGGTGTAGTCGATGTATCGAACCAGCAGGAATTCGTCGTTTCCTCTATAGAAGTGGGTTTCTTTTTTTCGAAAGCGCGAGGATAGGTCTTTGCCTGTCTTGGCGTTAAACACTTCGTAGCGAATGTTAGCCACCTTGTCCGATTGCTCCGGGATATAGTAGCGCTTTCTGAATTTGGGCTTTACTTCTCGCCAATCCTTCGCGAAATAGACCGAGCATGATGCCAACGAAGAAGCCAGAAGGGCGAGCCAGAGCAAGCGCGTGGCGCCGCGTAAAAAGTGTACTTTCATCTCCATGAAAATAGGGAGATTTCATAGCATTCTGATAGGGGCTTTTCTGCTGGGCAGCCTGGTCTTGAAGGGCCAACAACCGAGCTTAACGATTCCTTTTCAATACGCCAATGGCACGTTTGATACCGTACACGCCTTTTACGGGAATGATCCGAAGCTCTGCCCACCCATACAGCTTATTTATACGCATATGCACTTGGGATTGCCCTCAAAAACCTGGGGTCCGGGCACTGGGGGATTCTATGTGACGGCTTTGAAGCTTCATTCGGATATGAAGTTTCGATTTCTCGATGTGGATTTAGGGGCGGTGCCTGGGCCTGGATATTTGGCCTACCAGCTGGGCCTTACCTATGAATCCCATCGTCCGAGCACTGTACGGACCGTCAAGCGCTCCGGTCCCCTGGAGGTCGTGGCGCACGCCGGAGGTTCCAAAGGGGCCATTTTTTCCGGGGAAGCTGTGCGAATGCCATTTACCACCCAAAAGGTGAATGCGAAGTATTGGGGTCTGAAACGGGAGATGCTGAGCGTAGACTATGGCGTAGTCTACCATGCGGCCTTGTTGGGCAAGTCGTGGAGCAGCTATTCGACCGTCATGACCTTTCAATCGAGTGACGCTAAAACCATTCGCAGTGTAGACATGGTTCGGTATAAAACGGCAGTGATCCTGCCCTTGTTTTCCTATGGACCCGCCCTACAGCCGACAACCTCTACAAGCCCCTTCCTGGGTGCCACCTTTGAAGCGAGTACCCATCAAACGGTTTCCATCGTGAACCCCTACGCTCCTGCCTTGCGCCGGTTGGAACAGCAGGGATTCATGAACATAGGCTTGACGATGCATCCGATTCTCGTCAACAACCGTCCAGTCTTCACGATTGATTTTGGAGGCGGGGCCAAGCTCTGGAGCATCGGCCTGCACCAGTTTGGCCGTGAAACGGTGCGATTAGGGGAGCGCTACTACCAGAAGAAAGTTCAGACGTTTGACCGTCCTTTCTAATTCGATGGTGCCTAGAAGACGGGATCCCAATGCGCCTTAGAAATTCGGCTTAAACAAGTAGCGGCTGTAGAAGTCGTCGATGGCTTGAATGGCCTCTTCGGGGCTGTCCACCAGCTTCATGAGGTTCATGTCGCCGTCGCTAATGAGGTGGTTGCCTCCAAGCGTGCTTTCCATCCAATCCATGAGGCCTTGCCAATAGTCTTTGCCGACTAGTACGACGGGGAACTTTCCAATCTTCTTGGTTTGGATCAAGGTGATGGCTTCAAACATCTCGTCCAAGGTGCCAAAGCCGCCGGGCATCACGACAAAGCCCTGAGAGTACTTGACGAACATGACTTTGCGCACGAAGAAGTAGTCAAAGTCGACGCTTTTGTCCAAGTCGATAAAGTCATTGGGCTTTTGCTCGTGGGGGAGCTCAATATTGAGGCCCACAGAGGGCGCGCCTACTTCCATGGCGCCACGGTTAGCGGCTTCCATAATGCCTGGCCCACCGCCACTGATGATACCGTAGCCTTTTTTACCTAGGCCTTCCGCAATGCGTTGGGCGTCTTGGTACCAGGCGTCGCCTTCTTTGAGGCGGGCAGAGCCAAAAATGCTGACGCAGGGTCCGATGCGGGACAGGCGTTCATAGCCCTCCACGAATTCAGACATAATTTTAAAAATGGCCCAAGAATCGTTGGTGCGCTGTTCGTTCCAAGACTTGCGCTTGAAGGCCTTAGAGATAGGTTCGTTGGAATTTGTTGCCATAGGGTAGGGTGTGATGTACTTCAAGGTAGCGCTTTTTAGCCACCTTTCCACCTTGATAAACGCGTAAAGCCCCTTAATTCTTGCCTACCTGCAGGGCGCGCGCCAAGAAAGGCGCTGTAAGGCTGTCGGGGTGGACGGCCACGTCTTCCGGGGTTCCAGCGGCTACCAGGGTGCCCCCAGCTTTGCCCCCTTCGGGGCCCATGTCCACGATGTAGTCGGCCTGTGCGATGACGTCCAAATTGTGCTCAATGATGAGGGCCGTGTTGCCTTTGGATACGAGGCGCTGAATGACCTTCATCAAGATGCGGATGTCTTCAAAGTGCAGACCCGTGGTGGGCTCGTCCAGGATGTAGAGCGTTCGGCCCGTATCGCGCTTGCAAAGCTCCGTGGCCAGCTTGATGCGCTGCGCCTCCCCGCCCGATAGGGTCGTCGATGGCTGCCCCAAGGTGATATAGCCCAAACCGACCTCCACGAGGGTCTTCAGCACCTTCTTGATCTTGGGAACGGCCTCAAAAAAGGTCAAGGCATCCTCAATGGGAAGGTTCAAAACATCCGAAATGCTCTTTCCCTTGTAGCGAACTTCCAGGGTTTCTCGGTTGAAGCGCTTGCCCTGGCAGGTTTCGCAGGGGACGTAGACATCGGGCAAGAAGTTCATCTCCACTACGCGCATGCCGCCACCTTGGCAGGTCTCGCAGCGCCCGCCCTTCACGTTGAAGGAGAAGCGACCGGGGGCATAGCCGCGGACTTTGGCTTCGGGCAGGTCCGAAAACAATTTCCGAATGTCGTTAAAGACGTTGGTGTAGGTGGCAGGATTGGAGCGGGGCGTTCGGCCAATGGGGCTTTGGTCCACATCAATCACTTTGTCAATGTGCTCCATGCCTTCCAAAGCTTCGTGCACAGCCGGCTTCGTCAACAACCCGTGCAAGGGGCCCGCAAGAGCCGGGTAGAGGGTGTGGTTAATCAGGGTCGACTTGCCGGAACCGGAAACCCCCGACACCACGGTCAGCGTGCCCAGGGGCACCTCCAGGGTCACATTTTTAAGGTTGTTGCCGGTAGCGCCGATGAGGCGAAGGAAGTGGCCGTTTCCGGGGCGACGCACCTCGGGCAGGGGCATGCGGAGCTCCCCGCGCAGATACTGACCCGTCAAGCTATTGGAGGCTGCCACCCCCTCAAAGTCGCCTTGAGCCACCACGCGCCCGCCGTGCAGGCCAGCGCGAGGCCCCAAATCCACAATGTGGTTGGCCGCGCGCATCATATCCTCGTCGTGTTCCACGACGATGACCGAGTTGCCCAAGTCCCGCAACCGTTCCAAACTCTGAATCAAGCGCATATTGTCGCGCTGGTGCAAGCCAATGCTGGGCTCGTCCAAAATGTAGAGGACATTTACGAGCTGAGAGCCAATCTGCGTAGCCAAGCGAATCCGCTGCGCCTCGCCGCCACTCAAGCTGCGTGCGCTTCGGTTGAGGCTGAGGTAGTGCAAGCCGACGTCCACCAGGAAGCCCAGGCGGGTTTGGAGTTCTTTGACAATTTCGCCCCCAATGCGCGCCTGCGATTCCTTGAGCTGGGGCAGGAGGGCCTCCAGCCAGGCGGCCAATTCGCCGATGCCCATTTGGGCCAAGTCGGCAATGCTCTTCTCCAAAATGCGGAAGTGCAGCGATTCCTTCTTCAGGCGCTGGCCCTCGCAGGAAGGGCAAACGCGCTCCACCATGAAGTCGTCGGCCCAGCGCTGCAAACTTTTGCTGTTGCTGTCGTTCTTTTGGCTTTCGATGAAAGCGACGAGGCCTTCGTACTGGATGTTGATCTTCCGAGTGACCCCCACGGTTTTGTTGTCGGAGGTGAAGCTTTCGGTATGGCCCTCCAAAATGGCGGTCCGTCCTTCCTCGGGAATTTTTTCCCAAGGGGTGTGCAAATCAAAGCCAAAGCGAATGCCCAAATACTCCATCTGTTGGAAAATCCAGGACCGGCGGTAGGTTCCCAAGGGCGCCAAAGCCCCATCGTGGAGGGTGAATTTGGGGTTCGTGATGACTTTGTCCAGGTCGACCACGTGCACATGCCCCAAACCGCCACACTGCGGACAGGCGCCTTTTGGGGAATTGAAGCTAAAGGTGTTGGGTTCCGGCTCCGGGTAGGAAACGCCGGTGGTGGGGCACATGAGGTTGCGGCTAAAATGAACGACCTGCGTGCTGTCGTAATCGGCCACCATGAGGTTGCCTTTGCCCAGGCGCATCGCGGTCAAAATGCTCTTTTTAATGCGCTCTTCGCTCTCCGGTTCGGCCACGAGGCGGTCAATCACGATTTCAATATCGTGCGTCTTGTACCGGTCCAAACGTATGCCCCGCGTGATGTCCATCCACTCGCCGTTCACACGCGCCTTCAAGTAGCCTTGCTTGGCCATGGATTCAAAGAGCTCGCGGTAATGCCCCTTTCGGGCCCGCACGACGGGGGCGAGCAGCGCGATGCGCTTTCCGGCGAAGCGCTCCAGAATTTGCGCCCGAATCTCATCGTCCGTGTAGCTGACCATGGGCTCGTTGGTCGCCAGCGAATAGGCCGTCGCGGTGCGCGCGTAGAGCAAGCGCAGGAAGTCGTAGACCTCTGTGACGGTGCCGACCGTGGATCGGGGATTTCGGTTGGTGGTCTTCTGCTCAATGGCAATGACCGGACTCAGGCCTTCAATGCTGTCTACATCGGGGCGCTCCATGGTGCCCAAAAATTGACGGGCATAGCTGGAAAACGTCTCCATGTAGCGGCGCTGGCCCTCCGCATACAAGGTGTCAAAGGCCAGCGAGGACTTTCCAGAACCACTCAAGCCCGTGATGACCACCAGGGCCTCACGGGGCAAGGTGACATCCACATCGTGCAAGTTGTGCTCGCGGGCACCGAGTATTTTGATTTCTCCAGCCATGGTCGCTTAACGTGCGGATGAGGTCGATGGTTTTGCCTCATTGGGGTGCCAAGCGGGGACCGCGGTGTGCGGGACGGCAATCCAAAGGGTGTCGCCTTGCAAATCACTCAGGGAGGCCTCTCGGAGCCAAGGGTTGTGACGCTTGAGCTCGTTGTAGCTCCAGCCATAGGCATGCGCCCATTCGCCCCAGCTCGCCACGGCGCTGTCAACGGCTACGAGTCGGTCTTCCCAAGGCGCATCGTAGTCCTCCGGCGCGAGGTCAAAGCCGTAGGCCCGGGGCTGCT
>CAXRFY010000163.1:0-9439 GCA_964229925.1 Schleiferiaceae bacterium | reverse complement strand
GGGGCCTCCACGGTCAGGTTAATGGTGACCTGCAGCTTCTCGTCGATGCGTGCGTGCAGGGCCTTGAGGACTTCGACCTCTAATTTTTTCTTTTGGTGCAGCACAGGGCTGTCCGAAACCACATCCACAATCACCTCCTTGCCCATGACTTGAACATTGCGGAGTCCGTTGGAGGCGAGCAAGAGGCCCTTGCCCGAAGCATTGGCCACAGCCGAAAGGGCTTCTTCTACGTGTTTGCGTGTGATCATAGCGCAAAATTACGGCGCAACGCCGGGAAGCCGGTGACTTTTATCAGGGTCTAGAACGAAGGGAAGGGGGAAGGCTCAGGCCTCCTCCGTTTGGAGCGCGGCCGGGAGTTTTTTGTTGGCCAGCTGGCCACAGGCGGCGTCGATGTCGCGGCCGCGCGAGCGACGCACTTTTGCGGTTACCCCGATGGACTCCAGGGCGGCGATGTAGGCCTCCAAGGCGGCTTCATCGGCTTGCTGGAAGTTGGGGTCGCCGATGGCGTTGTATTCGATCAAATTGACTTTGCAGGGGATGCGCTTGCAGAGGTCCACGAGGGCTTGCACGTCTTCGGGTTGGTCGTTCACATTCTTCCAAACCACATATTCAAACGTGATGCGACGCTTGGTAGCGCGGTACCAGTATTCCAAAGATTCGCGCAGGTCCGCAATGGGGGACACGTCGTTGATGGGCATGATGCTGGACCGCACGCTGTCGCGGGCCGAATGCAAGCTCACCGCCAAATTGAACTTCACCCCGTCATCCGCCAATTTCTTGATCATTTTGGGGAGGCCCACCGTCGAAAGCGTGATGCGCTTGGGCGACATGCCCATGCCCTCCGGCTGGGTGATCTTTTCAATGGCCGTCAAGACGTTGTTGTAGTTCATGAGCGGCTCCCCCATGCCCATGAACACAATGTTCGTCAGGGGGCGGCCAAAGTGTTCCAGGCCTTGGCGGTGGATGGACTGTACTTGGTCGTAAATCTCGTCCGGGCCCAAGTTGCGCATGCGCTTCAGCTTGGCGGTAGCACAGAAGGCACAGTTCAAGCTGCAACCTACCTGAGAGCTCACGCAGGCCGTGATGCGTTTGTCCGTGGGGATGAGCACCGACTCCACGATGAGGCCGTCGGGCAGCTTCACGGCATTTTTGATGGTTCCGTCTTCCGCCTGCTGGACGTGGTCCAAAACGATGGGCGTAATGGCGTAGTCGTCTTGAAGCTTGGCCAGCAAAGCTTTGGGCACATTGCGCATGTCTTCAAAGGCATGAACGCCTTTGGCCCAAATCCAATCGTAGACCTGATCCGCCCTGAAAGCAGGCTCTCCCAACTCCGCAAAAAGGGCTTGCAGGTCGGACTTGCTCAGGGTGCGTAGGTTTTTCTTCATCTGGGACTTGGGGCTAGCCCGCTTAGTGGCTGCGCTGCAAAGAACCGAATTGAATCTTGTTTTTTCGGTACGAAAAGAAAACCGCATCCCCAGGCACAAACTCGCTGGATGCACTGCGGCGCGGGAGGGTCAGAACCTTGGTCTTGGCGTTGTTGTACAGCACGTTGTAGGTCATTTCCGCTTCAGGCGTAATGGTGACCGCCACGACATTGGACGAAACGGGGTTGCGCATGATGTTGGGGATTCGGCGCCCAAAGCGCTTCGCATTGCCCTTGTGGTCATTGAAGATCAAGTGCAACTGATTGCCGTCCACCACCGGCAGGTAGCCCGAGGCACGGCCGCCGTCGTTGCGCGAGAATTGGCGCTTGGGCACGTGGCCGGACCATTCGATTTGGCCCTTGTCGGAAATGCCAAACGCAATGATGTCGTAGTAGTAATAGTAGTAATTGGTGACGGTACCGCTGCGCGTTTGGGTCGTGACCACCTGCATGTCATAGTCCTCCGCGATCACAAATGCCCCCCCGTCTGGGCGGTGCAAGAAGTGGCGGAAAACAAAGTCTTCCCGGATTTCGCTGCCGCGACGGGCACGGCTGGTGGACATAAATTCGTCGAGGAACTCGGTCTCAAAGGGGGACAAATGGGTGCTCACCGTGGAGGCGTCGTCTTGGTTGAGCGTGATGTAGAACATTCCCTTCATCGAGGCGCGGTTAAAGCCCTGTTCAGAATAGAATCCGGCTACGGCCATGGTGTTGTTGCCAAAGTCCAGCTCCATGCCCATGTTGGTGACCCACACACGGTCGAGGCCTAAGTCGACTTCGTAGACCTCATCTTCCGTTCCGCTGAGGCGGTATACCAGGAATTCTTCATTGGATTCGCCCCAGACCCAGCGCTCGCCCTTGTTGCGTTCGGGCGTTTTTTTGCCGATGAAATAGACCACGCCGTCGTTGGACACGTCGGAGCGGTACAAGCTGAAGTAGCGGTCGAGGATGTCGAGTTCGACGTCCTTGGCCCAAACCAATTCCAGGTTCAAATTGTAGACGGCTACCGAGAATTTTTCATTATCCCGAACGCTGTAATCCGGATTGGAGAAAATCAAAAACTTCTGGCGGTCCTGCGAAAACTGCACTTTAAAGTTGCCTTTGTACTTGCGCCGCGCATCCATGCGCTCCACAACCCGAAGCTCCTTGGGGTCGCCGTTCGCATCCAAAATTTGGAGGAGCAAGGACTTTTGATCCTTTTGGCGGTTGTATGCCTGAAGAAAGATGTAGAACTCTCCGTTGACGATGTGGGTGGAGATAAATTCGGCCCGATCCCCCTCGTAAATCAACTGATCCATCTCCGCCTGCCACAGCTGCTGCGAGGTTTTGCGGTCGTATTTGGCAAAGTACCAGCGGTTGGCGGACATCAACGCAAAGCGGGACCCGAACGTATAAAACGCGGTGGAATCCATGTCCACAATGTCTTGGGTGTTAACTTCACGGTAGCGATAGGCCTGCCCCCACTGCAACTCGTAGGACGGCAATTGAGCATGTAACGTGCTTGCTATGCCCAGAAAAAAAAGAAAAATGATCCGAAAAGAAGGCATTGTGGCAGGGTTTTGGAATATTTGCAAAGAAACGATTCAACTATGAAGACGCCCCTACTTTCCTGGATTTGTGTAACCGCTTTGCTGCTGAGCAGCGCGGGTACTGCGTTTGGACAGACAGTGGTCGTCAAGAAACGCAATGTGGAAACGGGTGAGGTCTACGGGGTAAGTGGTAGCAAAAGCAGTACCAACTCTTCGTACAACCAAGCCATTAAGTACAATTTTCTCCCCTTCTTCATTGGAGAAATGCCCCTGGGCTACGAAGTAAAATTCAACGAATTCATCACGGCAGAAGCCGGATTGGGCATCACGACGAACAACTCTTTGGACGAGTTGCTCTATGCCTACGACGACTTTTATGCCTTGGCGGACAAGAATTTGATCAATTTGAGCCACTACGCCTCTTTGAAAATCTTCCCCGAAGGCAATGCCTTTAACGATGGCTACTACCTCGGATTTAATTACAACTACCGCCCCTACTCCAAAGGCTTCAATGTCAACCAAAGCACCGTTCGTGCCACCAAGCGTTTTACGGACATTGGCCTGGTATTTGGCTTTCAGGGCCGCCCTTCCGAACAGATCATGCTGGACGTCTATGCGGGCATCTCTCAGCGCCACATCAATTGGGACCAGCCCTCTGTTTCCCAGATCATTGATCCACTAACCGGCGACGTTGTTACTCAGATCTATATCGACAACGTGAAATACCCCACCTTGGGCGGTTTGTTGGGCTTCAAATTGAGCTACCTCTTCGGCGATAGCATCATCAAAGGGGCGTCTAACACGAAAGCTTCGACGGGCAAGAGCAAAAAGCGCCGAAGCAGCAAACGCCGCCGCCGCCGTCGCTAAACATTGGGCGTTGTGCACTGCGCGCACGTTGTCATACCTGTAGCGCCCCTGTGCCAGAAACAAAAAAGCCCGGCATCTGCCGGGCTTTTTATTTTGTGTCCTGAGACACTTAAATAATCAACAGCGCATCGCCGTAGCACAAGAAGCGGTAGCCTTCTTTTACCGCGAGGTTGTAGATGTCCATCGTCAAGTCGTGGCCCGCAAAGGCGCTGGTCAACATCAACATCGTGCTTTGAGGACCGTGGAAATTGGTAATCAATGCATCGGCGGTGGTGAACTCATAGGGCGGGAAGATGAACTTGCTCGTCCAGCCATTGGTCGGCTTCACGCGGTTGTCCGTGATGGTTGAACTCTCCATGGAACGAATCACCGACGTACCCACCGCGACCACACGCTTCTTGTTGGCCTTGGCTTGGTTGATTTTGTCTGCCGTATCGTCGTAGAGCCAGAATTGCTCCGATTCCATTTTGTGCTTAGAGAGATCCTCCACCTCCACCAAACGGAAGGTTCCAAGGCCCACGTGCATGGTCATCTCGGCCGTTTCGATGCCTTTAATTTCCATGCGCTTGAGCAAGTGCTTGCTGAAGTGCAACGAGGCCACAGGGGCGGCCACGGCGCCTTCTACCTTGGCGAAGATGCTTTGGTAGCGATCGGAGTCTTCCGGTTCCAGCGGGCGCTGCACATAGTTGGGCAAGGGGGTTTCGCCCATTTCCTTCAACTTCTGGCGGAACTCTTCGTAGCTGCCGTCGTAGAGGAAGCGGAGCGTTCGGCCACGTGACGTGGTATTGTCAATCACTTCCGCTACCAGCGAATCGTCGTCGCCGAAGTAGAGTTTGTTGCCAATTCGAATTTTGCGCGCGGGATCGACCAGGACGTCCCACAGTCGGCTCTCTGCATTTAACTCACGGAGCAAAAAAACTTCAATCAGCGCACCCGTTTTCTCCTTGTTGCCCCACATGCGGGCAGGAAAAACCTTGGTGTTGTTCATGACCATGAGGTCGCCCTCGTCAAAGTAGTCAATGATGTCTTTGAAGTGCTTATGCTCCACTTGACCGGTTTCGCGATGGACCACCATCATGCGAGCATCATCGCGGTACTCGGTGGGGTATTGCGCGATCTGCGACTCGGGCAAATCGTACGCAAAATGGGAGAGCTTCATTTTCATAGGCGGCAAAGATACTTTTTTGAGGGGGGGGTTGTCAAGTCCCGACCCGAATCTTCCGCCCCTTCGCTTCCCTTAAACCTGCACCGAATCTGGCCCTTGCGACGATTTTAAGGCGGCTAAAATTTCTTCCACCGTGTAGCAATCGGCCGTTTTTAGTCGCCCCACTTGGGTTCGCTCCAGCCCCGACAGATAGGCCCCACAGCCCAAGAAGGCGCCCAGGTCGTGGGCCAAACTTCGGATGTAGGTGCCTTTCGCACATTGCACCTGTAAGATCCAGGTGTTCTCATGACGCTCGAGAAGCTGGAGCGAGTGAATGGTGATAGGACGCGCGGGAAGTTCCAGCTCCTTGCCCTTTCGCGCTTCGGCATAGGCCCGCTTTCCTTCGACCCGAATGGCACTAAAAATGGGCGGCACTTGCTGAATGTTCCCCGTAAATGCCGTTACTATGGAGGCCCAGAGTTCGGGGGTGTAGACGGGAACCTGCTTTCCGGTAGGCTGTACGTCTGTTTCCGCATCGTAGCTGGGCGTGGTCGCGCCAAAGGTGATGGTCGCTTTGTAGCCCTTTTCGCCTCCCATCCACGATTCAATGGTCTTCGTGGCCTTGCCCACACAGAGGACAAGGACACCGGTAGCTAGAGGATCTAAGGTACCCGCGTGCCCAATTTTTACCTTGACACCGTAGTGTTTTTTTAAGGCGTTGCGCACTTTGGCCACGACGTCAAAGGAGGTCCAGGTCAGCGGTTTGTGTATGGGTATCACCCACCCCTCCTCTCGGACCGATTCAAGTGTGGGAAGCTGCATCAATGGTAGAGCTCCCAAAAGCTCGCAACGACCCCTACGGCAAAACAGTAGATAGCAAAGCCCGAAAGTTTGGCTTTTTTCACCAAAGAAATCATCAGCTTACAGGCCCAAAGTCCCGTGAGGAAGGCCGCAATAAATCCCACTAAAAGGGGAAGCAAATGTTGATCTTGTTCGGCTTGAGACATGGAAAGCAAATCCCGTGTATCCAGGATCATTTTGCCCATAATCAAGGGTACCACCATGAGAAAACTGAAACGCGCTGCCTGCTCGCGGTCTATGCCGAGCAATACGGATGTGCTTATGGTTGCACCCGAGCGGCTTATCCCAGGTAGGATGGCAATTGCCTGCGAAATGCCAATAACCACGGCATCCACATAGGTGACTTTTTTATGGGTTTTTTTGGCCCGATCCGCTAAAAAGAGCAACAATCCCGTGATGATTAGCATGATAGCCACCAAGAGAATATTTCCGGCAAAAAGCATTTCAATAATGTCATTGAAGAGCAAGCCCACAATGGCAGCGGGTAGCATGGAGAGAACCATGGCAAGCGCGAATTTTCGCTCCTCGGTATTGCCTTTAAAGAAGCCCCGGATGATGCTAAGGATATCTTTTTGGAAGGTCACAATGGTGGCCAAGGCGGTGGCCCCATGTACGGTCACCGTGAACATCATACTGCTATTTGCGTCCCATTGGCTGTTCAAAATGACGCGGCCTAATTCCAAGTGCCCAGAAGAGGATACGGGCAAAAACTCGGTCAAGCCCTGGAGAATACCCAGGATAATGGCGTTCCAGAGATCGGCGTTCATGCTTTTGGACGGCGCAAAATGGCAAAGACTTCCACCACAAATCCGATGACAATCAGCAGAGGCGCCCATGTAATACGCTGTGCGTTGAAGAGCTCTTCATTGTACACCGTTGGATCCTCCGAACCACCACCCGACATGAGTGCAAAACCCAAAGCGATAAAGGCCAGCCCAATGGCAAAAAGGAGGTAATTGGTCTTGTCAAAGAGAAAGGTATTCTTGGACATTATTCGTAGAGTTGATTGGTTTTGAGTGCGAGGTAGCGACGAACGGCCAAGGCCGTACTCCCCGCGGTGAGAAGAAGGCCCACGCCGAGCATGCCCAGGACTTCTAAGGACCACAGAGTCCACGGAAGGGAAGAAGCAATTTCGGGGTAAACCTGGCGAATGATTTGAAACAAAAGAGCGAGTAGGACTGCGGCAAATGCGGCCCCCATGGCCCCAAGCTTGAGCCCCTGCGACAGGAAAGGTCGATGGATAAAGGCCTTGGTGGCACCCACAAGCTGCATGGTTTTGATAGAGAAACGGCGGGCGTAAATGGCCAGGCGGATGGAACTGTTGATCAACGCCATGGACACAAGTAGCAAGATGAAAGCTGCCACGAGCATGGCGGAAGTGATTCGGCCAATGTTTTTGTTGATCAATGAAATCAAATCGCGGTCGTAGACCAAATCGTCCACAGCGTCTTCTTTGAGCAGGCGATTTTTGAGATCATCTAACACGGTGGGCGTCACATACTCCGCATTGAGCTTGAGATCGAGCGCGTCGCTCAGGGGGTTGTAGCCAAGAAAGTCTACAAAGTCCTCCCCCAGTTCCTCTTGAAATTTTTGTGCGGCGTCTTCCTTGCTCACAAAGTTGATTTGGCGCACCTCTGGAGCCATGGACCAGGTAGTTTGAAGGGCCTCGCGCTGCTCCGAAGTCGCCTCCGGCTTCAGGAAGAGGGTGAAGGTGAAGTTTTCTTTGAGCTCCTGCGTGACCGTTTTTGCCTGGTACAGCAGGGTCATCATGACGCCGAGCACAAAGAGGACTAAGCCAATACTCACCACCACCGAGAGGTAGGAATAGCGCAGGCGTTTTTTATTGAATTGATCTTCCCCTTTGGAACGGCTCATACTGCAAATCTAGGGAAATGAAGGGGTACTTCTGCGGCCGAATTTGGCCCGGTTTCCCATGGCAAAGCGTACTTTTGCCGCCATGGAGTACCGCCCTGCTGAATTGGACGCCAAATGGCAAGCTTATTGGAAAGCGCAAAAGACGTTTTCGGCCGCTTATCCGAGCGAAAAACCCAAGTTTTACGTGCTGGACATGTTCCCCTATCCGTCAGGTGCTGGGCTGCACGTCGGTCACCCTTTGGGCTACATCGCCAGCGACATTGTAGCGCGTTACAAGCGCCACCGCGGCTTTAACGTTTTGCATCCCATGGGCTACGATGCCTTTGGCTTGCCTGCGGAGCAGTACGCCATTCAGACCGGCCAGCACCCTGCCATCACCACCGAGGCCAACATTGCCCGCTACCGTGAGCAACTAGACCGAATTGGCTTCAGCTTTGACTGGGGACGCGAGGTGCGCACCTGCAACGCGGACTACTACCAGTGGACGCAGTGGATCTTCATCCAGCTCTTCCATGCCTGGTTCAATGAAGCTAGCGGAAAAGCTGAGTCCATCGATTCCTTGATCGCGCATTTGGATGCCCACGGCACCGAAGGTTTGCGCGCCGCCCACCACGGGGAGCCCGCCTGCTCCTCGGACGAGTGGGCCCGCTTTGACGCCGCGGAGCGCGAAGCCTTTTTGCAGCAGTTCCGCCTCGCCTTCCGGTCCGAATCTGTGGTCAACTGGTGCCCCGCCTTGGGCACCGTTTTAGCGAACGACGAAGTGGTCGACGGCCGTTCCGAACGCGGCGGCCACCCCGTCGTCCAAAAGCCGATGCTTCAATGGAGCTTACGCATTTCCGCCTACGCCCAACGCCTGTTGGACGGCTTGGAGGGCTTGGATTGGTCGGATTCCATCAAAGAGACGCAACGCAATTGGATCGGCCGCAGCCAAGGGGCCCGCGTCCGCTATGGTCTGCAAAGCCTCGACGGGGAAGCCTTAGAGGTCTTCACCACCCGTCCGGATACCTTGTACGGGGTGACCTTTATGGTCATTGCCCCCGAGCATCCCTTGCTCGCTGCCCTGACCACAGACGCCCAACGCGCCGAGGTAGAAGCCTACCAAGAAGCCTCTTCGCGCCGCAGCGAGCGCGACCGTCAAGCGGATACCAAAACGATTTCCGGCGCCTTCACAGGGGCCTATGCCAGCCACCCCTTCACGGGGGCTCCCGTGCCCATTTGGACCAGCGACTACGTGTTGATGGGCTATGGTACGGGTGCCATCATGGCCGTTCCAGCGCACGATAGCCGCGACTACGCCTTTGCCAAACACTTTGGCCTGCCCATTCAGGAGGTCGTGGCCGGCGGCGACCTTTCTGTTGAATCCTACGACGCCAAAGAGGGCGCCCTTGTGAATTCGGACTTTTTGAACGGTCTCCAGGTGAAAGACGCCATTGAGCGCGCCATAGCCGAAGTGGAAGCGCGCGGTCTGGGTGAGCGACGCGTGCAGTACCGCTTGCGGGACGCCGTATTTGGCCGACAGCGCTACTGGGGCGAGCCGATTCCGGTGGCCTACCGCCATGGCGTGCCCGAAACGCTGCCCTTGGAGGAATTGCCCTTGGTTTTGCCTGCGGTCGATGCCTACTTGCCGACCGAAGATGGCGAGCCTCCTTTGGCGCGCGCAGCAGCTTGGCAGTCCCGCGAGGGCCTTCCCTTGGAAACCACTACGATGCCTGGATGGGCTGGGAGCTCTTGGTATTTCTT
>CAXRFY010000162.1:0-4420 GCA_964229925.1 Schleiferiaceae bacterium | reverse complement strand
CCTGCGTTACGCTTCGCTTTCACAGCATTTCCCGGCCATGCGGACCGTGGTGCTCTTTCGGCAGCCCATTTTCCACGCGTCTAGCTTGATGGACATGCACCTGCACTTTTCGGCGGAGCAGGAGAAGGACCCCTTCTTCTTAACCTACATGAATTGGTTGGGGCATTATGAATTCGGGCAAAATGTCAAGGCCTTTAGGTGGTCAGATGGAAGCGGAATGCAGGTCAAAGGACCGGTTACGCTGGACGATTGGCTCGAACGTTGGATCGCCTATTACGAGCGCGTCCTTGCCCTTAAAAACGCCCAAATGCTCCTGCTGTCCTACGACCGCTACTGCGCGCAGCCTAGTCAAGCCGTAAACGCCTTACTTCAAGCGGTGGGGGCATCGGGTACTGCGCCAGAGGCCGACGCCCATCAGAATGAACGCCCCGCGCCCGAAGGGGCCTCTTCGGAAGTTCTTCGCCGCGCCCTCGCTCTCTATGACCGCTTACTCATTCACGAAATGCCCCTAGAGGCCTAACCGTATTTTAGCCCTATGCCGCACGCACCCATATTCATCCTCGGCAGTCACAAGTCGGGCACCAGCTTGTTGCGCTCCTTGTTGGATGGGCACCCTGAACTCTTTGTCATCCCCTTTGAAACGCATTTTATGGCCTTGCTCGGGCGGTGGATCACCTACTCGTACCGAAAGCAAGCGCCCGTGGAGGATGCCAATTTTTTAGACGGGTTGGTGGAGATTTTGGAGTCCTATGCTCGGTCTACGGATCGTCAAGCGGATGTGGTACTGGGCGACCGTCTGGACATGGACGCGGTGCGCGCCTTTGTGGGCGAAATGGACGATGCGGACGACCCCATTCAGGCCTTGACTATTTTGAAGCAGTTGCTGCCCCAAGTGGTGGAGGGATTGGATTCGGCGCAAGGAAAGCGGGCGGTGGAAAAGAGCGTGGAGCATTTGGAGTCTGCGCTGGAGCTGGCCCAGACCTTCCCGAAGGCGCAGTTTATTCACATCGTTCGGAATCCCTATGCCAACATGGTGGCGCTGCGCAAATTCAAAGCCAAAGACCAAGGCTATCCGCTCATCAACAAGGTGTACAAGTCTCTGGAATCCGGGTATTACTGGCTGAAAACGAATAAAGCGTTGATTCCTAAGTACCAGGTGGTTCGCTACGAAGACCTCGCTCAGGATCCGGAAGGCGAAATGCGTAAACTCGCGAGCTTCCTGGGTATTTCCTTTGACGAAAGCCTGTTGAAGCCCACGCTGTTGGGCGACCCATGGGGAGGGAACAGCGCCTATGGGAATTTCAAGGCGATTTCGGCGGCCCATTTGGACCGTTGGAAGGAAGAAATTACGCCGCTCGAGGCCAACCTGGTGACGCAGCACTTTGGCCATGTGTTGGCCGAATACGGCTACGACGAGCTGCCTCTGCAAAGCGGTGCTTGGAAGCCTGCGAAGGGGGAGTCGATCAAGCGGTATGCGTACAATCGCTTGTATCCGTTGTATCTCAAATAGGGGGGAATCCGCAAGGAACTTTGAAGAGGGAGGGGGTAAGCGCCCCCCATCCTGTTAGTCCTTATCGGCGAGCTGCGCCTCCAAGTCAGCCACCTTCGAGCGCAAAGCCTCGATTTCTTTATTCGCCGTGCTCAAATCAGCTTGCAGCGTCAGGTTGGCCTCTTGCAATTCGTCGCCACGGCGGCGCTCCTTGCGCGCTTGGCTTTCAAATTTTTCGGCTTCTTTTTCGGCAGAGTAAATCTCCTTTTGGTCCTTGGATTGGACCATGAAACTGTAGACGGCATAGAGCGCAACGCCAGCGATGGCGGCAATTCGGAGGCCGTTGTGGTAGGAATGCAGCGCTTCCACAAAGTAGGAGGCCGCAAAGCCGAGCAAAACGAGGGTACCAAAGCCGAGGAGGATGCGTTCGAGCGTCTGAGTGTTCATAACCTTAGGGATTTATAGCATGGAAGGTACTAAAATTGTCCAAAGGCTCTTTGTAGATTTCCGCTTCCTAAACACAAAAACACGGCTATCCTATGCGCAATGTTCAAAAATGGTCCTGGGTGGTCGCGGTCGCGGGCTTTCTCTTTGGATTTGACACCGTAGTCATCTCCGGCGCCAACGAGCCCATCCGCGAACTCTGGAATACCTCCGCCTGGTTTCACGGCACCTTCATCATGTCCATGGCCTTGTGGGGTACGGTTTTAGGCTCGCTCTTTGGCGGCAAACCCACGGACATATTGGGCCGCAAACCCACCCTGGTCTGGATTGGCGTCCTATATTCGGTTTCTGCCATTGGCTCCATGCTGGCCTGGGATCCCTACTCCTTCTCGTTCTTCCGCTTCATTGGCGGGGTAGGCGTGGGAGCCTCTTCGGTGGCAGCGCCAGCCTACATTTCGGAGATTTCCAGCGCAGCGTCTCGCGGACGCTTAGTCGCCCTCTACCAGTTTAACATCGTCTTCGGTATTCTGATTGCCTTCTTCTCCAACTTCCTGCTCAGCGGTGTGGGCGGCGATTGGGACTGGCGTTTGATGCTCGGGGTGGAAGCCATTCCCGCCATCGTCTACACCTTCATGGTCCTCACGGTGCCCGAAAGTCCCCGCTGGCTCGCCGTCAAGAAAGGCGATAGTGCCGCGGCCCAAAAGGTGCTGAACGAACTTTTTGACAGCGAAGCCGAAGCCGCTGCCACCCTCAAGGCTATCCAAGCGGACGCCGCGGAAACCGCCTCCAAACCCCGCGTTCCCTTGTTCTCACGGGACTTTCGATTCCCCCTATTGTTGGCCTTCCTGCTGGCCATGTACAACCAGTTGTCCGGCATCAACTTTATCCTGTACTATGCCCCATCCATCCTAGAAAATGCCGGTTTTGCAAGCAGCGAATCCCTGCTTTCCAGCGTCTCCCTCGGCGGAATCAACCTGCTCTTCACCTTTGTCGGCCTCTACTTCATTGACCGCTTGGGCCGAAAGCAACTGATGTACATCGGCTCCATTGGCTACATCGTCTCGCTCTGCATGGTCGCCTACGCCTTTTACAGTGAAGCTGCCCCCATGTTTACGCTGACCTTCATCCTGATGTTTATTGCTTCCCATGCCATGGGCCAAGGGGCGGTCATCTGGGTCTTCATTTCCGAAATCTTCCCCAACTCTGTTCGCGGCGCCGGCCAATCCTGGGGCACCGGGACGCACTGGGTCTTCGCGGCTTTGATTACCCTGCTGGGCCCTGTGGTCATGGAGGTCTTCCCCGAAGGTTGGCCCATCTTCGCCTTCTTCGCGGCCTGCATGGTCTTGCAGCTGGCCTTTACGCATTGGATAATGCCAGAAACCAAAGGAAAATCCCTGGAAGAACTCCACCACGAACTGCATAAATGAGCGCATTTCTTTGCTTTGGGGAAGTTCTCTTCGACGGCCTGCCGACAGGTCCTGTCGTGGGAGGCGCCCCCCTCAATATGGCCTTGCACCTGCACCAGTGGGGGCAGTCCACGCACATCGCTTCCGCTTTGGGTCCGGATGCCCACGCAGAGACCCTGCGGGCCTTTTTAACCGAACGAGGTTTTCCCTTGACGGGCCTCGCCCAGCATCCGAGCTGGCGGACCGGTTGGGTCGATGTGACCTTGGACGCCAAGGGCAGCCCTTCGTATGACATTTGTGCGCCGGCCGCTTGGGACGGTATCCCCTTTGACGCTGAGTTGGCTGGGCAGGCGGAGGTTTTGGTCTTTGGCTCCTTGGCGTTACGGAATGCGGAATCACGTTCGGCCCTTCAGGACTATCTAAAGGCCGTGCCGCGCCGTGTAATGGACATCAACCTTCGGGCACCCTATGTGGACTGGAAGGTGATTGAGCCGCTCATGCGCCAGGTGGAGGTGATTAAGCTCAACCGCGACGAGCTGCACGAATGGCTAACCTTCCGCGAGATGAGCGCCCCACAGGAGGGTTGCGAAGACCTTGCGCTTTTTGCGGAACATTTCCCACAGGCCGAACATATCCTAGTCACCGACGGCGCCGAGGGGGCCTACCTCCTAGCCGGCGGCAACGTCTGGCACCACCCCGTCTTCCCCGTAGATGTCGTCGATACGGTCGGCAGCGGAGATGCCTTCTTGGCGGGCTACCTCTACGCGCAGGCTCAAGGCCAATCCATTGCAGACACCTTGCGTTGGGCTTCAGCTGCGGCGTGCCGAGTTTCTGGTTCGCAAGGCGCGACGCCTATTTTGCCCTTGGACCTTCTCCATGACTTTTTAGCTACCCATCCTCCTATGAACTACCGCGCTAGTCTTTGGGCCGGAGCGACCGGCTTGCTGATGCAGGCCTGTGCGCCTACTCAGCCTGTGGCCGATGTGGCCAGCGACGCCCTTTACCGTCCCGCTTTGCACTTTACGCCTCAGGCGCATTGGATGAACGATCCGAACGGCCTCTTCTTCGACGGCGTCGACAC
>CAXRFY010000161.1:0-12918 GCA_964229925.1 Schleiferiaceae bacterium | reverse complement strand
ACGTGGGGATTGGAAAAAGGAGATTCAGCGGCCATGAGCGGGGGGATTCACAAGTTCGACATCCGTTAATGGGTGTACGGCAAAGGTACGGCCCGTCTTCAGCTCCACGCAGGAAAAGCGGGTGCGGCGCTTGGGCCCTTTGGTGAAAATCCGGCCCGATGGGGCTTTGAACTGGCTTCCGGGCGGGAGGGATTCGACGGTTTGGCCGCGCTTGGGGAGGTCTGCTTGGAGTGCTTTGAGCAAGGCGACATCGGCGCCGCAACTGGCCTTGGGCTTGTGCAAGCTTCGCTGAAGGGCCGTCAAAGGGGCAGGCGAAAAGATGTCCGGGGTGAGGAAGGGCAAGACGAGCTGGCGGTAGCGCGATTGCCATTCAGGCCCATGGGGGCTGCTGTAGTGGGGATCCCAAGCGTGCACTTGCGCATGGGCAAATTCGTGCAGAAGGGTAATGAGAAAAGCCTCGGGGGAGAGGTCGCAGTTGATAGAAATCTGGCTGGGCTGGCCGGCTTGCCAGCGAAAATCACCCCATTTGCTCTTGCGCGGTGCGGCCAGGCGGATACGCCCCGAATACGCACCAACCAAGCGCTGCAGCCGAGGATGCGCAGCCGCAGGCACCTTGGCTGCCACGACCGCCCAGTTGCTCATGCCGTAGGGCTAGAGGGGCTTGGCGTCGCTTGGCTGCTAAAGTGGGGGCAATTGCATTTTTCACGCGTCCCGCAGGAACAGGCGGCGGCCAAGATGAAAAGAAAGAGTCCAATTCGGACCCAGGAGATTTTTGTCCTCATGTCGCCCCGAATTTAGCGTATTTTCGGAGCATGATTTACCGCTTCTTGGATGGCTTGGGTCGCTACTTCCTTTTTCTAGGGGAAGTCTTCCACAAACCCGAGCATTGGCGCGAGTACAGCAAATCGTTCTTCAAAGAAATTGAGCTGCTCATTTTCTCGTCGATTGGCTTGGTGGCGTTTATTTCGGTCTTCATGGGGGCGGTATTGACGATTCAGACCGCCATCAACTTGGGCGACCCCTTTGTGCCCGATAGCTATATCGCGATTGCCGTTCGGGAAGGTATTATTCTGGAATTTGCGCCCACCATTGTGAGCCTGATTTTGGCCGGTAAAGTGGGGTCCAACATTGCCTCCACGCTGGGCACCATGCGCGTCACGGAACAGATGGACGCGCTGCGCGTCATGGGCATCAACCCCGCGTCGTACCTGGTACTTCCTAAACTCTTTGCCTGTTTGATTTTCAACCCTATCCTCATCGTCTTTTCCATGGCCCTAGGCTTGGTTGGAGGCTATTATGCGGGCGATCTGCTGGGATTGGTCAATACCGAAATCTACCTCACCGGCTACTTTGATGATTTTGACCCCTTCTTTGTGGTTTACAGTTTGACCAAAACCTTTGTCTTCGCCTTTATCATCGCCACCGTAAGTAGCTTCTTTGGCTACAACGTGGAAGGGGGCGCGGTCGAAGTGGGAAAGGCGTCCACCAAATCTGTCGTCACGATGTCGTTTAGCATCATTTTGTTCAACTACATCTTAACCGATCTCTTGCTGCAATGATACGCGTCCAAGGTTTACAAAAGTCCTTTGGGGAGCAGCACGTGCTTCGCGGCATTGACGTGGATTTTCACGAGGGGCAGTGCAACTTGATCATTGGCTTGTCTGGTTCGGGTAAAACGGTCTTCCTCAAGTCCATTCTTGGTTTGCATGCGACAGACGAGGGCAGCATTTCGTTTGACGGCCGAATTCTGGGCGAAATGTCCAAAAAGGAAGTCAAGGCCCTCCGCCAAGAAATGGGCATGGTTTTCCAGGGTTCCGCGCTCTTCAATTCTATGACGATTGAGGACAACGTTCGCTTGCCCCTGGATTTCTTCTCCCAAATGACCCCTGAGGAAAAGGCCGAACGCGTCCGCTTTTGCCTAGACCGAGTGCGCATAGCCCCCGAAGCATTTACGAAGACCCCGGCGGAACTTTCGGGTGGTATGCAAAAACGCGTCGCCATTGCGCGGGCCATCGTGCTGAATCCCAAATACCTCTTCTGCGACGAACCCAATTCGGGCCTAGATCCGGAGACGGCGATTGTCATCGACCAGTTGATTCACGAAATCACGCATGAATTTGGCATGACCACCGTGATCAATACCCACGATATGAACTCCGTTCTGGAGATTGGCGACCACGTAGTCCTCCTTGAAAAAGGGAAAAAAGCGTGGGAAGGCACCATGGACCAAGTGCTGCAATCCGACGATTCCGCCGTGGTGGACTATGTGTTCCGAAGCAACCTCTTCAAAAAGGTGCGTGCAGCCCTGAAGAACGTCTAAAAAGCTAAAGGCTTAGTGGAGTTGGGCCAAAATGGCATCCATCACCTCTTGGCTGTTCCAAGTTTCCTCGATGTTGGGCCTTGCCATAATGGTTTGCATGATGGCCTCCTGGCGCTTTCCGGCCGCTAACGCATCTGCATAGGGAATGTGCGAGAAGGTCACCTGCGAGTAGAGGGGCATCCAACGGCCTGGGTACTGGGCACTAAAGGCTGCTTCGATCTTCTTTTGGAGGAGGAACTCGGGCTGGGCCGTCAGGTCGCGCATTTCCACAAAGTTGCGCATGGCGAGTTCAGCGATGGCGTCGGCATGAGGCTTTCGCTGCGTTGAGAAGACGGGGAAGGCCGCTTCAAAGTCGTCCTGGTGCGCATCAAGGAGTTCGTCAAATACGCGGCAGTCTTCAAAGCCCGAATTCATACCCTGCCCATAAAAGGGAACGATGGCATGCGACGCATCGCCAAATAGGACGGTTTTCCCGCCCACGTTCCACGGGGAGCAGCGGATGATGACGAGGCTGGAAACGGGGTTCTGGCGCCATTGGTCCTGAAAGTCCGGCATGAGGGCAAGCGCATCGCCAAAGTGCTCGGCAAAGAAGGTTTCTGCCTCCTCCGCCGTTTGGAGTGCCTCAAAGCTCAGGGGGCCTTCCATCGGGAAGAAGAGGGTGCAGGTGAAGCTGCCATCCGGATTGGGGAGGGCGATCAGCATGTGCTTCCCGCGGGGCCAAATGTGCAGGGCTTCACGTTCGATTTGATGGCTGCCGTCGGCGCCAGGGGGAATGTGCAACTCTTTGTACCCGTGGTCAATGTATTCCTGCTGGTAGTTGAAGCGATCGCGGCGCTGGAACTGCGCGCGCACCTTGGAAAAAGCGCCATCCGTGGCAAAAACAGCTTCGCCTTGGGAGGTGACGTGGCCGTCTTCGGTGGCAAAGGTGGCCGTACCTCCCTCGACATCGGCATCCACGCAGGCATGGCCAAAGTGTACATTCACATGGGGATGGGCTTCCGCGGCCTCCACCATGAGTCGATTCAAACCTCCGCGCGATACCGAGTAAATGGCCTGGTTTTCCTTTCCGTAGGGTTGAAAGCTCAGGTTGCCCGCGACGTCGTGCATGACGCGTCGGTACATCGGGATGGCTTCTTTCCGAACGGCCTCCGCCATGCCCACCTTTTCCAAGGCCGCCCAGCCGCGGTCACTCAAGGCCAAGTTGATGGAACGCCCTTCCGCCTTGCCCGTCTTGCGGGGGTCGGGGCGGCGTTCGTAGACGTCGACGGCGTAGCCACGTTTCGCCAAATACAAAGACCACAAGGAGCCCACTAAGCCGGCTCCAACGACGGTAACATTTTTCATGCACGCAAGGATTGACGCAGGATCTGCTCCAAGCGGGCCAGATCGCTGTACGAGTTGTAGAAGGGGATAAACGACATGCGGATGGTGCCCGGTTCACGCCAGTCGGCCACCACGCCTTGGGCCACTAGGGCGTCAAAGAAGCTGCGGTCGCGCTTCGCAAATTTGACCGAAACCTGGCATCCGCGCTGGGCATCGGCGCGGGGGGTTAAGATCTCCAGGGGTTCCTCCAGCTCCACCGAAAGGGCATCCAGCATGGCCATACAGCGACCCGCCAAATCCAATCCTTTGGCCCGGTGCGCGGCTAGATCCACCTGGTCGAACAGCGCCAACGCGGCCTTTTGCGCCGCCATGCTCAGCACCGGCGCATTGCTGACTTGCCAGGCCTCCGCCGATGCGATGGGTTCAAACGTAGGCCCCATCTTGAAGCGGTTGTCTTTGTTGTGGCCCCACCATCCCGCCAAGCGGTGCACATCCGCCCCGTGGTGGCGCTCATGCACGTAGAGTCCAGCCGTGCTGCCGGGACCCGAATTCAAGTATTTGTAGGAGCACCAAGCCGCAAAGTCCACGCCCCAGTCGTGCAGCTTTAGGGGAACGTTGCCTATGGCGTGGGCGAGGTCCCAGCCGACGAGGATGCCTTTGGCGCGGGCGGCTGCGGTGATGCGGGCCATGTCGTAGACGCGGCCGGTAAAGTAGTTTACGCCGCCCACCAGCATCGTTTGGACGCGGTCCCCATGCGTTTCGATGGCGGCCAGCAGGTCCTCATCCGTTGGGACACCGTCGCTTCCGGAGCCGCTCACTTCAATGAGTTCTGCCTCACTGTAGCCGTGCTGCTGCAATTGCGATACGAGGGCATAGCGGTCACTGGGGAAGGCTTTGGCCTCGGCCAAAATACAGGGGCGCTCGGGGGTGGGACGGTAGAAGGATGCGAGGGCAAAGTGCAGGTTGGCGGTCAAGCTTCCCATCGCGACGACTTCGCTTTCTTTGGCGCCCGACAACCGAGCAAGCGAAGGCGTTAAAAATTCATGGTAGGGCATCCACGGATTTTTTGCGTGAAAATGCCCCTCGACGCCGAGGTTTTTCCAGTCGTCCAATTCTTGCTGGATGGCGGCGGCGGTCCCTTTAGGTTGGAGACCTAAAGAGTTGCCAGTCAAGTAGATAACTTCCTGGTTGTTCCAGATGGGGAGGTGGAATTCGGCCCGAAAATGACCCAGTGCATCCTGAGCATCTATCTGTTGGGCGTCGTCACTATGGAAAAAGGCGTTCATAAACCAAAACTTCAGGGCGCAAGGTAGGTTATATGAGAACTAATTTTGTCCTCTCAAACTAGACAATCCCTCGCTATCATGGCAGATTTCGCAGGCCGCCACATCGGCCCCCAGCCCAAAGATTTAGCACACATGCTTGAGGCTGTGGGCGTTGCATCCATCGACGAATTGGTCGCCCAAACCGTCCCCGCCTCTATCCAAAACGAGACGCAACTCGATGTCGCTCCGGCCATGTCGGAAAGCGATTACCTGCGCCACGCCTACGCCCTGGGTCAGAAGAACAAACTCTTCGCGACCTACATCGGCCAAGGCTACCACCCCGCCGCCCTCCCCGCGGTCATTCAGCGCAACATTCTCGAAAATCCAGGCTGGTACACGGCCTACACGCCCTACCAAGCAGAAATTGCCCAAGGCCGCCTCGAAGCGCTGCTCAATTACCAGACCATGGTCATCGATCTCACCGGCATGGAGATCGCCAACGCCTCCCTCTTGGACGAGGCCACCGCTGCCGCGGAGGCCATGAGCCTCCTTATGGCTGCACGCAGCCGCGAGCAGCAGAAGCGCGACGCCCACAAATTCTTCGTGGATCGCAACGTTTTTGCCCAAACGCTGGCCTTGCTCCAAACCCGCGCCGTCCCCATGGACATCGAACTGGTCGTGGGCGACGCCGAGAGCTTCCAGCCTTCGAGCGATTTCTTTGGCGCCATTATTCAGTACCCCAACGCGGTGGGTCAAATTGAAGACCTACGCGGCTTTGTAGCTGCTTGCCAAGCGCAGGAAGTGCGTGTAGCCGTCGCCGCCGACCTCCTTTCCCTGACCTTGCTGGCCGAGCCCGGCAGTTGGGGCGCCGACGTCGTCTTGGGCAGCACCCAACGCTTTGGCATTCCCATGGGATTTGGCGGACCGCACGCCGCTTTCTTTGCCTCCAAAGAAGAGTACAAGCGCTTTATGCCTGGCCGCATCATTGGCCGCACCATTGACACGGACGGCGGCCCCGCCCTCCGCATGGCGCTCCAAACGCGGGAACAGCACATCAAGCGCGACCGCGCCACGTCCAACATTTGCACGTCGCAAGTGCTTCTCGCCGTCATGGCGGGCATGTACGGGGTCTACCACGGTCCTGAGGGCCTCAAGCGCATTGCCACCAACATTCACCAGAAAGCCACCGGTCTGGCGGCTGCGGTGAAAGCGCTGGGCTATACGCAGCTAAACAGCCAGTTCTTTGACACCTTGCACCTCGAAGGAGATGCCGCGCTCAAGGCCGCCGTGAAGCAGGCCACCGAGGCTGCCGAGATCAACGTAGGCTTCAGTGCGCACGGCATATTGATTTCGACGAATGAAGTGATGAACGCGGCCGATGCCCAGGCCTTGGTCGATGCTTTGGCAGCGGCGAAGGGGGCGGCTACGGTCACTTTTGCCTTGGGTGAAACGCAGCTCCCCGCCGGATTGGCGCGCAGCACGGCGTATTTGACGCACCCCATCTTCTCGTCGTGCCGTTCGGAAACGGAAATGATGCGCTACATCAAGAAGCTGGAGCGCCGCGACATCGCCCTGAACCATTCGATGATTCCTCTGGGATCTTGCACGATGAAGCTGAATGCGGCGTCCGAAATGCTCCCCCTCAGCTGGCCATCGTTTGGAAATATTCACCCCTTTGCGCCTCTCAACCAGGCCGAAGGCTACCTCGAAGTCATCACCTCGCTCGAGCGTGACCTCGCCGAAGTGACTGGCTTTGATGCAACCACCTTGCAGCCAAACTCAGGTGCACAAGGCGAGTACTCTGGCCTCTTAGTGATTCGTGCCTACCACCATGCCAATGGGGATTTCCACCGCAAAACGGCGTTGATTCCTTCGTCTGCCCACGGCACCAACCCGGCTTCCGCGGTGATGGCCGGAATGGACGTGGTCGTCGTGGCATGTGACGAGAAAGGCAACATCGATCTCGACGACTTGCATGCGAAGGCGGAAACGTATTCGGACACCTTGAGCTGTTTGATGATTACCTATCCCTCTACGCATGGGGTGTACGAGGCCGGAGTGAAAGACGCAACGTCTATCATTCATGCCCATGGCGGCCAAGTCTACATGGACGGTGCCAACATGAATGCGCAGGTGGGATTGACCTCCCCCGGTAACATTGGTGCAGACGTGTGCCACTTGAACCTCCACAAGACCTTTGCCATCCCTCACGGCGGCGGCGGTCCTGGCGTAGGTCCGATCTGTGTGAAGGCCCATTTGGCGCCCTTCTTGCCGACCCACCCCACCCACCAAGTAGGGGGCGCACAGGCCATCGGCCCCGTATCAGCGGCTCCTTACGGTTCGGCCTTGGTTTTGCTGATTAGCTACGGCTACATCAAGATGCTCGGTGCCAAAGGCTTAGTCGACAGCACCAAGTACGCCATTCTCAACGCCAACTACATCAAGAGCCGTCTGGAAGGCGCTTATCCCGTACTGTACACGGGGGAAAACGGCCGCTGTGCGCACGAAATGATCTTGGACTGCCGTCCGTTCAAACGCGATGCGGCCATTGAAGTCACAGACATCGCCAAGCGTTTAATGGACTTTGGCTACCACGCACCTACCGTGAGCTTCCCCGTGGCTGGAACCGTTATGGTGGAGCCCACGGAGTCAGAATCTTTGGCCGAACTCGACCGCTTCTGCGACGCCATGCTCACCATCAAGGCAGAAATCGACCAGATTGCTGCGGGCACCCTGCCCAAGGACAACAACCCCTTGAAGAATGCCCCTCACACCTTGGCTTTGGTGGCGAACGACACCTGGGACATGCCGTATTCACGTCAAGTGGCGGCCTTCCCCTTGGCGGAATTGGCAGAGAACAAGTTTTGGCCCGCTGTGCGCCGCGTGGACGACGCTTACGGGGACCGAAACCTCGTTTGCACATGCGCGCCCATCGAAGCCTATTCTGCGTGAAGAACTTCGCGTTTTCTATCGTAATATTGAAACTTCACAAAAACAATCCATCTCAAGCATGAAAAAACTTACGCTTTTCGCCGCTGCTGCCGCCCTTTCTGTGGCTGCGTTCGGTCAGAATGTGGAGCGTACGGCCCCCAACGTTCGCATGAACGAAGATGCGCCTGTGCGTCACCTCAATCCTGCTCAGTTGGCGGCTTTCTACGGCGCTGAAACGCCCGTTTGGTCGCAAGACTTCGCCAACGGCATTCCTACCACCTGGTTGAACTACGGTACCGCTAACGGAACGTCCGATCCTGACGCCAAGTGGGAGTACCGTGGCCCCAGCACGACCCCCAACAATACGGTGGGTTCACGCGGTGCATACTTGTCTTCACAGACTCCTATCGCTTCTGCGACCGCTTCGAATGGTTTCGTAGTATTCGATTCTGACTTCTTGGACAATGCAGGTATCGCCGGCAACTTCGGCAACGGTATCGCTGCAGCTCCTCACGTTGCTGAATTGATCACGGATATGATTGACTTGTCCAGCTACTCTGTAGTGGATTTGATCTTCACCCAATACTACCGCCGCTTTGCCGGTCCCGGGGGTTCACAGGCTGTTCCCGCTACCTACGTAGATTTCTCCACGGACGGCGGTACGTCTTGGCCCTACTCGGTGACCTTGAACAGCGGTGTTTCAGTTAACAGCTCTACGTCTACCAACGATGTTGTCGTTATCCAAGCGGGTAGCTACATCGGCGGCGAAGATTCTGTTAAGGTGCGTTTCCGCTTTGACGGTGACTACTACTTCTGGAACATCGACGACATCTCTATCGTGAATACGCCTCCTAACCGTTTGGCTTTCACCGATTGGCAAGGTGCTCCTGCTCAGGACATCATCTTCGGCCCAGGCGCTTCTGGTTCTGCCAAGATGGGTATCCAAACGTTGAAGCAGGCTCGTGGTGTAACCTTTGACTGTAACGCCATCAACTCTGGTACCAACGCCCAAACCAACGTGAAGCTTCAAATGAAGATTTACGACGGCACGACCTTGGTTCAGACCATCAACTCTGCTACCATCTCTAGCTTGCCCGCTGGTGACACGGCTAACTACAACTCTTTGAACACCTACTCTACGGCGTGGACGCCTTCTGCGAACGGTGCCTACAGCGTTGTATACGGTTTGTTGTCTGACTCTGTGTCTGTCTACTCTGACACGACCATGATGTACGTGAACGACTCTTTGATGTCTATGGACTTCAACAGCTGGGACAACAGTATCGGTGCTTCTACCAACGCTACGCAGTGGGGTGACGGTGCCCAAATGTGTAACCGCCACGACCTCGTCGACGACGAAATGCTCTTCGGTGCCAAGGTGTACTTGAGCTCTTTGGCTCAGTCTGGTGCTATCCTTGAGTTGTCTGTGTACGACTCTTCTGCCTTCTTGGGCAACAACGGTGGTTGGGATGCCAACAAGTTGGTCGCCTACGGTCAGAAGGTATTGACCACTGCTGATACCGCTCAAGGCTTTGTGCGCTTTGACTTCACCGACCCCAACACAGGCCGCGGTGTAGACTTGGAGCTCTCTAAAGGTGCGTACTTCTACAACTTGACGATGTACAACAACCAAGGTGCGAACTACCTGGCTATCCGCAACGACCAAACGTGGGCGAAAGCAGGTGGCTCTGGCTACATGTACTTGGCCGCTTTGGGCAGCTGGTACTCTGGCTACTCTGGTTCTTTGAGCTTCAACAACCTCTGGATCCGTGGCATCCACTGCCCCGCGACTTCTGCTGCTGCTTGTATGGGCATCGGTGTGGATGAAGAGGCTATGGAGCAAATCATTCTGTCTCCCAACCCTGCTTCTGAGTTCATCAACTTGGACTTCGGCATGGCTGTAGGCGACTACAACGTAGCTATCGTAGACTTGACCGGTAAGGTGATGAAGTCTGAGGTAGTTCGTGCTGACGCTAATGTATCTATCTTCATCGGTGACCTCAACGCGGGCATGTACATGGTACGTGTTCAGAAGGGCAACGATGTGAAGACCATGAAGTTGTCTGTACTCTAAGGAGTTCAGTCCTCTGAAAAAGGAAGCGGCCCGGAAACGGGCCGCTTTTTTTTGGCCCTTTGCGCCCTTTGCGCCCTTTGCGCCTGCGGCGAGCGCCTGCGGCGCAGTTTGGGGGTTTGGGAGTTTGGGAGCTAGGGTGCGCCGGTGGCGAGCGCCTGCGGCGAAGTTCGGGAGTTTGGGAGCTAGGGTGCGCCCTGCACCTTTACTTCAACGTCTTCAATAGGGAAGCGCGGCCAATTTTGGCGGAAATGAAATCCTTTTCCAACGACCAGCCGCGAGCGGGGCTGTATTCTCGGCCGTAGAAAATGATTTGAAGGTGAAGCTTGTTCCAGAGTTCGCGCGGGAATAGGGCTTTGGCGTCTTTTTCGGTCTGTTCCACACTTTTGCCATTCGTCAGACCCCAACGGTACATCAAACGGTGAATGTGCGTGTCCACCGGAAAGGCGGGGACCCCAAAGGCTTGGCTCATGACCACGCTAGCCGTCTTGTGCCCAACGGCGGGCATGGCCTCAAGCGCTTCAAAACTTTGCGGCACCTCGCCCCCGTGCAGTTCCAAAATCATCTTGGAAAACTGATGAATACCCTTAGATTTCATCGGGGTAAGACCGCAGGGCCGAATGATCTCCGCAATCTCCTCCACGCTTAGGGCCGCCATCGCTTGGGGCGTTCGGGCCTTGGCAAAAAGGGTAGGGGTGACCGTATTCACGCGCGCATCCGTACACTGGGCCGAAAGCACCACCGCAACCAGCAGCGTAAACGCATCTTCATGGTCCAAAGGGATAGGCGTTTCAGGATAGAGTCGCTCAAGTTCCTCAATGACGTAGGCCGCTTTTTCTTTTTTGGTCATGGGAACAAAGGAAACGGCTACGTCGTTTAGATTGCAAGAAATTTCTCACTTCATTCAAACAGATATGACACATTTAAAGGTGGGCGACCCCGCTCCTGACTTTTCCGGACTCGATCAACACGGCAACGCCATTTCAAAATCAGACTTTGCCGGCAAGAAAATTGTGCTCTACTTCTATCCCAAGGATGACACCCCCGGGTGCACGGCAGAGGCCTGTTCCTTCCGGGACGGCTATCAGGATCTGCTGAACGCCGGCTATGCCATTGTGGGCGTTTCGCCCGATTCGGTGAAGAAGCATGCCAAATTTGTAGACAAGTACAGCTTGCCCTTCCCGTTGATCGCGGATGAGGACCGTAAGGTTATCGATGCCTACGGCGTTTGGGGCCGAAAGAAATTCATGGGCCGCGAGTACGACGGCGTGTACCGCGAGACCTTCGTCATCGGCACGGACGGCACGTTGGAGCGCATTTTAGAAAAAGTCGATACCAAGGACAGCGCGGGCCAAATCCTCAACGGCTAAACTTTTCAACAGGACCACTTTTAGGACCCGTTTTTAGTCGCTTAGATGCGTTTAGCGTCGGGTAAGCTGGAACGGGTTTCCTACATTTGAGGAACGATCTGCGGATCCCATTTTCACACTTTTAACGTCTTAATACCGATCCCTCATGAGCTCAGATAAAGAAGCCAAATTGAAAGCCCTCAAGCTTACCATGGATAAACTAGACAAAACCTATGGAAAAGGGGCTGTCATGCGCATGGGCGACGACGCAGTGGAAGAAGTGGAAGTGATTCCTTCGGGCTCTTTGGGCTTGGATGTGGCCCTCGGTATCGGTGGCTATCCCCGCGGTCGTGTGATTGAAATCTATGGACCGGAATCTTCGGGTAAGACCACCCTCACCCTCCACGCCATCGCGGAAGCGCAGAAAGCAGGCGGTATCGCAGCCTTCATTGATGCAGAGCACGCGTTTGACCGTTTCTACGCAGAGAAATTGGGTGTAAATACGGAGGACCTGATTATTTCCCAGCCGGACAACGGTGAGCAGGCGCTGGAAATTGCCGACAACTTGATTCGTTCGGGCGCCATTGACCTCATTGTCATTGACTCCGTTGCGGCTTTGACGCCCAAGGCAGAGATTGAAGGCGATATGGGCGACAGCAAAGTGGGCCTCCATGCGCGCTTGATGTCTCAAGCGCTGCGCAAATTGACCGGAACGATCGCCAAGACCAACTGTACCTGTATTTTCATCAACCAATTGCGTGAAAAGATTGGGGTGATGTTTGGCAATCCTGAGACTACCACGGGTGGTAATGCGTTGAAGTTTTATGCTTCCGTGCGTTTGGATATCCGTCGCTCTACGCAAATCAAGGACGGAGAAAATGTCATCGGCAACCGCACCAAGGTGAAAATTGTCAAGAACAAAGTGGCCCCTCCTTTCCGTGTGGCAGAGTTTGACATTCTCTACGGGGAAGGTGTCTCTAAAATGGGCGAAATCATTGATTTGGGCACCCAGTATGAGGTTATTCAGAAAAGTGGTAGCTGGTTCAGCTACGACGGAACCAAACTGGGCCAAGGCCGCGAGGGCGTGAAAGGCGTACTGCGCGACAACCCCGAATTGGCAGATGAAATCGAACAAAAAATCATCGCAACATTCCAGAATGGCTAAGCACTTTTTGTGGATAGGCCTTCTGCTAGCGACCGTGGCCTGTACTTCCGGTAGTCCGGAGGAAGGGACGCCTGTTGATGCGGCAGCTGTAGATGCAGATAGCTTGAATGCCTATTTGGCGGAGCACCCCAACGATGTCTTCGCGCTGAGTGTACGCGCACGCCGCTACATGGATGGGGCCAACTTGCCCTATGCCTTAGCCGATGCTCAAGCTATATTGGAATTGGACTCTAGCCACCACGACGGCTGGTTGATGTTTGGCGAAGTGCAGTACCTGACCAATCAGTCTCGTCTGGCGCGAGACGCCTGGCAGCGCTGTATCGCAGAGCATCCTTTGGAAACCGAATGCCGATTGAAATTGGCCGAACTCTACTCCATGGTGATGGAATACGACAAGAGTTTGGAACTCATCAATAAAGTCATTGAGCTAAGTCCCAATGAAGCCACCGCGTACTTCATCAAAGGATTGAACATCCGCGATAGCAAAGGGGATA
>CAXRFY010000160.1:0-2559 GCA_964229925.1 Schleiferiaceae bacterium | reverse complement strand
GTTAAACCGGCTAAAAAGCCCAGTTCAAATGCGGTGCTGATCTCGTTGAGGTCCGCCGAATCCAAGTACAGTTCCATGGGCGCCAAAGTACGGATTTCATGCGTACTTTGCATGGGAAAAGCCCGTCATGTCTAGGATTCGTAAAGTACTGGTAGCCAACCGAGGAGAGATCGCCCTTCGCATCATGCGAAGCGCTAAAGAAATGGGATTGGCCACGGTGGCCGTGTATTCCGATGCGGACGCTCGCGCGCCGCACGTGCGCTTTGCCGACGAAGCCGTCTGTCTCGGCCCAGCACCCAGCGCCCAATCCTACCTCCGCCAGGACAAAATCCTGGAGGCCGCGCGCAGTCTTGGCGTCGACGCCATCCACCCTGGCTACGGATTCCTCAGCGAGAACGCAGAATTCGCCCAGGCGGTGGAGGAGGCAGGTATCGTCTTTGTGGGACCAAGCCCCGCGGCAATCCGAACCATGGGAGACAAGCTCTCGGCCAAGCAAGCGGTCATGGACTTCGGGGTGCCCTTGGTTCCTGGAACTGCTCATGCGATTGCCTCCGCACAGGAAGCCCTCCTCGAAGCAGAGCGCATCGGCTTTCCTGTGATGGTCAAGGCGTCTGCGGGCGGTGGAGGCAAGGGCATGCGCATTGTGCACGATTCGGAAACCTTTGAAGAGGCCTTCGCCATGGCGGTGTCGGAAGCAGAAAAGAGCTTCGGCAACGGGGCCGTCTTCATCGAGAAATACGTGCAGAAGCCGCGCCACATCGAAATTCAAGTCCTGGCAGATACCCAGGGCACCTGCGTCTACCTCCACGAACGCGAATGTTCCGTGCAGCGACGCCATCAAAAAGTCCTGGAGGAGGCCCCAAGCGTGGTCCTGAGTCCAGCCCAGCGAAAAGCCATGGGCGAAGCGGCGGTGAACGCGGCAAAGTCCTGTGGCTACGTGGGAGCGGGCACGGTAGAGTTCATCTACGACGCCTCAGGGGCGTTTTACTTCTTGGAAATGAACACCCGTCTCCAGGTGGAACATCCGGTGACCGAATGCATCACCGGGCTGGACCTCGTGAAGGAACAACTGCGCATCGCCGCTGGGGAGCCCTTGGGCTATGGGCAAGAAGACGTTCGCATGGACGGTCATGCCATGGAGCTGCGCGTCTATGCGGAGGATCCTCGGAACGGTTTTGCGCCGGATATAGGTCAGCTCAAAGTGTACCGCCGCCCGTCGGGGGAGGGCGTTCGGGTCGATGATGGCATTGAAGAAGGCATGGACATCCCCATTTTCTACGATCCCATGATTGCCAAGCTCGTCGTGCATGGAACGGACCGAACGGACGCCATTTCCAAAATGCTCCAAGCTATTGAACGCTATGTCATTATCGGGGTGGAAACCACGCTCCCCTTTGGCCGCTTTGTTCTGGAGCACGAGGCCTTTATATCCGGGGAATTTGACACGCATTTTGTTCAAACCTACTTTGAGGCTTCGGCCTTGCCCACAGGCGCAGACCATGATTTGGCCGCTGCCTTGGCGCAGTATCGAAGAAGCCCCCGCCTTGAAGCGAATCCCGCTCCGAGCGCATGGCGTCGCCGCTAAGAATCTTCTTGCTCAGCGCCGCGTGTCTATGGGCAAGCGTGCAGGCCATGGGGCAGATCGAGGTGATCTACCAAGGCAAGCCGTCGCAAGCCACCGTCATTGGTCAGGACACCGTGCCTTGGATTTTCTTGGACGAAGTGATGGTCTTGGACAAGCCGACGTTTTCGGACACCGAAGCGCGCCTGAACTACCTAAGGCTGAAGCGGCGCGTGATTAAAGTTTATCCCTATGCCAAGGGGCTGGGGGAGCGTTTGGACAGTTTGAATATGCGCCTCGCCAGCGAGAAGAACTACTTCAAGCGCAAGCGCATGGTCAAGCGCTATCAGAAGTATTTGGCGGATCGCTTTGAGCCTGAGCTGCATAAGTTGACCGTTTCGGAGGGCCAAATTTTGTGCAAACTGGTGTACCGCGAAACCCACATGACGGTTTTTGATGTGATCAAGGAATACCGCTCTTGGCTTCAAGCCGTGGGGTGGAACGTGACGGCTTCTTGGTGGGATATCTCCATCAAAAAGGCGTACGAACCCAGCAAGGTGGAGGAAGATGCTTGGATCGAGAAGATTTTGCAACAAGCCTTCGCCAACGGTCAACTGGAGCCTCGAACGTACTTTTACTACCCTCCAAGCGAAGAATAATGCAGTTTAGCCCTCAGCCTCATGCAGGCACGCCGCTGGCCCGTCGCGCGCTCACGTTGCGCGAAGGGGCATTTGCGGGGTCGTCGCATCTGCAAGGCTTGAGCGATGCCTTTATCGAGGAGCGTGCGTTGGGTTATTCGGCCGAGGCGCGCGCCACACTGGTGGCTGTACTGCGAGATCACTACGCTTTGCAAGGGCTAACCGAGGAGCAAGAGGCCCAGCTTCATGCGCTGGCCCAACCGGGCGCCGTGACCATGGCCTGTGGGCATCAGCTGGTTTTAGGAGGTGGGCCCTTGTACGTTCACAGCAAGATTCGCGAATTGGCAGCCTTGAGCGCCC
>CAXRFY010000159.1:0-6553 GCA_964229925.1 Schleiferiaceae bacterium | reverse complement strand
GCCGCATCGGGGCCTCCAAAGGCGTCCCAGTCCTGTGCCGCCAGGCCCTCTGCGACCTGCTGCAGGTAGTCCTTGGGCAGTAAGCAGTCGGAATCGAGGAAGATCAAGTACGCGCCTCGGGCATGGCGGGCCGCTAGGTTGCGCGCGTCAGAAACGGGGAGGTAGTCCTCGTGTAGAAAGACGACTGGCAGGCCGGATGCCTGGGAAGCCGCCTCGACGGTGGCGCGCAAGCCGTCCTGGGGCGTGCCATCCGCCAAAAGAACTTCAAAATCGTTCCGGTCGTAGGCCAGGGCCGCCGCGGAGGCGATGAATTCTCGAACCTCCTCCGGCCGATCAAATGTGGGGGAAATGAGGCTGAACTTCAAGGATGCTTAGGACGCTGGGTTGATGTGCTCGCCGATGGAGTACTTGGGCTTCTTGCTGGATTGACGCACCATGAGTTCGGCCAGCAAGCCGGTCACAAACAGCTGGGTGCCCAAAATCATCGTCGTCAAGAAGATGAAGAACCAGGGGTCTTCGGTCACCAGGCCGGGGCGCATGCCCTGCGCCAAGCGGTAGAGTTTTAGTCCACCCATGGCCGCCAAGGCGAGACCGGAAGCCAAGAACATGAGCACACCCCAAGTGCCAAAAAAGTGCATGGGGCGGCGTTGGAATCGGCTGACCATGGACAGAGTGACCAGGTCGAGCAAGCCGTTCACGAAGCGGTTCATGCCAAACTTCGTGCTGCCGTATTTGCGCGCTTGGTGCTGCACCACTTGCTCGCCAATCTTGCTGTAACCGGCCATTTTCGCCAGCACGGGCACATAGCGGTGCATTTCGCCTTGAACCTCCACGGCTTGCGCTACTTCTAAGCGGTAGGCCTTCAGGCCACAGTTAAAGTCGTGTAAGTAAATTCCGGACATCTTGCGCGCCGCCCAGTTGAAGAGCTTGGTGGGCAAGGTCTTAGACAAGGGGTCGTAGCGCTTCTTTTTCCAGCCGCTGATGAGGTCGTAGCCGTCTTCCCGAATGCCCTTCACCAATCCGGGGATTTCCTCGGGTGAATCTTGCAAATCGGCGTCCATCGTGATGACGATGTCGCCTTGGGCCTGTTGGAAGCCGACGTAGAGCGCGGCGGACTTGCCGTGGTTGCGGCGGAATCGGGTGCCGCGCACGGTGGGAAAGGTTTTTGCCAGTCCGGCAATGACTTCCCAGGAGGTGTCGGTGGAACCGTCGTTGATAAAGAGTACCTCGTAGCTCAGACCTTCCGCCTTGCAAACACGGTCGATCCAGGCGGTGAGTTCGGGGAGGGACTCCGCCTCGTTAAAGAGGGGTACGACGATAGAAAGGTCCAGCATGGGCTTAGTCAAATTCGGGACGGTTTTTCTTGGTGACCGCGGCAACGATCAGGCCAAGGATGGCAAAGAACACCAGGCCCATACCGCCGCCTTTGAGCTGGCCTAGGACGGTTTTAGACTCTTCGGACTTCTCCAGAAGGTAGGCCTGCAGCTCATCCGTGGTGGCCACGCCCATAAACTTCATGGCGCCTTGCAGTTGCTCCTCGGGCATTTCGAGCATTTGGTCAAACTGGCGGTCGGCATTTCGGGCCGCTAGATCGGCATCCACAAAGTTGTAGAAGGTCAAATTAAAGACGAGACTCAGCGCGGTAGCAAAGATGAAAGGCAGCATGAAGGCTGAAAACGCCTCGCGGAAGCTAGCATAGCCGCCGTTCTCCTTCTTGTACTGAAGCACCGCCACAATGAAGAGTACCAAGGTGCCCAAAAGCACCACCATACCGCCCCACTGAGAGGTGAACAGGGATTCGTCCACGATGTAAATACCTAGAACGTAAAGCACGGACAAGAGGGTGCTGATGATGCCGTATTGAATGGCGAGTTTCTTGTGTAAAGGAGACATGGGTAGGGAGTCTTAGAAATTTGTTTGGACGAATTTACGGATTTGCACGTCGGCACCGTGAAGGCACTGCACAAAGCCCACCGCGGGCAATTCGCCGCGAAAATCCCAGGCACCGCTGACGGTCACGTACTCGGAGGCCCACACTCGGCCATCTAAACCGATGAGGCGCACTTGATCGCCTGCTTGAATGCCTTCGCAATGCAGTCCACTCCGGGTAGACCAGGCTTGGAAGCTAGCGGGTCCCGCCAACTCCTCCTCCCCTATGGTCGCCACGCTTGCGATGGGCACGGTAACACTTGGAAAGGAGGGGTGCGACGTTTGGAAGGTTAACGACTCGCCCACGTAGGCCTGGCCGCTGTTGTAGTCGACTTCAATCTCAATAAACCCCCCTGCAGGGCAGGTGGTTGCGCCGGACCAATTGGATTCGTCCGTGATGCTGCTCGTGGAAATCTGCACATTGGAAAAGACCAAGGGGATGTTGCCGTTGTTGACCACGATGAGGCGGCGCGTGCGCGTACCGGGATTGCTCAAATTGCTGTAGTGGCGCAGGTGCAACGTATCCTCCGTGAGGTAAAAGTTAGGCGCAGCCGTGGCGGATGTGGGTCCTACAAGGGTGCTGATTCGGTCCAAAAACTGTGGGTAGTCCACGTAAGGGTTACGGTTGTTTTGCAGGGCGTAGATGCCGTCGTTGCGGTAGCGGTCCAAACTGTCCGGCTGAAAGGTCTTGTGCCACGTGTAGAGCGTAGGCTCCTGAGGCAGGTAGAAATTGCTGTAGTCGCCGTAGCGCGTCACAAAGTAGAGCATGGCGCGGGCGCAATCGCCTTTGTGGGCATCCCGGGGTTCAAAGACCCCGTTCAAACGCTTGCTGCCCCCTTGCGTCCAAGCAGGGGTGCCCGTGATCACGCCAAAGGGGTTATTGCTGCGCTGGGTATTTGCTGTTGCATCACTTGGAAACAAATGATGGATATCACTTTGCATGGGAAGTGCACTGCTAAAAAAGCTTTGCGGAAAGGTGTGCTCGCAGTTAAAGTTGTTGGCGTTTGCCCCCGCGCGGGTATTAAACGTTGCCGTGCGACCCGTGTACACGCACTCTACGATGCCGCCGTGGTTGTCCAAGGTGGCATACATGTTGTCGCGCGCCACATTGTAGGAGAGGGAGCTCGTATTGCTTCCCAAGAGGCTGGTCAAGGCGGCACGCAATGGCCCCTCTGTCAGGTTTTGCGTGGTGGCGTAGTAGGTTTGGCTGTAGACGCCATCGGCCTCAAATTTCACGCCGAATGCGCCCAATTCGTGGTCCGTTTGGAAGACCAGGGGCAGCAGGTGCTCCACGTTGTGTACAGGGGTAAAGCGCACGGAAACCGCCATTGAATCGCCGGCTGCCACGGTGTTTTGCGGCAGGTAGATGTCCAACAGGGTATCTCCGTAGAATCCGGCCGTGCGGACCGTCTCAATCGTCAACGGACGCGTCGTAGGATTGTAGACCCAAACCACCGACGAATCGCGCTGCAACTCGGTTACCGCTCCGCGGCTCAGGGTGGTCGTGCTCAAAATTTGCGCAGAAAGCCCTGTGGCCCAGAGGGCTAGTGAGGCGGCGAAGAGGAGGCTAGGTTTTTTAAACATTTAATTCCGAATTGTTGCGTAAAGGTCGGCTATCTTTGCAGCCGGGCAAGGATCAAACAACCAGCTCCTGATGAATCCCCCAGGACGGAAACGTAGCAAGGGTAGTTGGTCGTAGCGGTGTGATTTGACTCCTTGCCTTTTTTCATTTCTCCTTGGGCCCTTATTCACCGAGGATTTCCACCACTTTATCGACGATATCCTCCACGCTAGGCTTGGAGAAATAGTCGCCGTCGCTGCCGTAGGCGGGACGGTGCGCTTTCGCAGTCAAGGTGGCGGGTGCAGCGTCTAGGTAGGCATAGCCCCCCTGCCCTTCTAGGATTTCCTGAAGCAGGTAGGCGGAGGCACCCCCGGGCACGTCTTCGTCTACCACGAGGAGTCGGTTGGTCTTCTTCAAAGATTCGAGGCACGTGGCGCCGCGGTCAAAAGGCAGGAGCGTCTGCGCATCGACAATCTCCACGTAGATGTCCCATTCGGCCAGTCGGGCTGCGGCCTCTTCCGCCATGCGGCACATGGATCCATAGGTCACAAGCGTAAGGTCACTGCCCGAACGCAGCACCTCCGCCTGCCCTAGGGGCACGGTGAATTCCGCCAAATTGGTGGGCAGGGCCTCCTTCAAACGGTAGCCGTTCAAGCATTCGATCACCAGGCCAGGCTCATCCGCCTGCAACAAGGTGTTGTACATGCCTGCTGCTTGGGTCATGTTGCGTGGCGTGCATACGTACATGCCGCGCAGAGCGCCTAGGATTAAGCCCATAGGGGAGCCGGAGTGCCAAATACCCTCGAGGCGGTGTCCGCGCGTTCGGACAATCAGGGGCGCCTTCTGCCCGCCCGCCGAACGCCAGCGCACCGTAGCACAGTCGTCGCTCAAAATCTCCAGGGCATAGAGCAAGTAATCCAGGTACTGAATCTCCGCAATGGGGCGCAAGCCGCGCATAGCCAAGCCAATGCCTTGACCCGCAATGGTCGCCTCGCGGATGCCCGTATCAAACACGCGCGTTTCGCCAAAAGCCTCTTGCATGCCCTCTAAGCCTTGGTTCACGTCCCCAATCGTGCCCACATCCTCCCCAAAGACCAAGGTCTCGGGGTAGCGGGTGAAGAGGGCGTGAAAATTGTCACGTAGAATGACTCGGCCGTCCACCTGCTGGGGGCTGTCGCCGTATTCCGCGGGAACCACAGGAACTTCGAGCGCAGTTCCCGAATGCAAATGCGCCGAGTAGGCCTGGGCCCCTTTCTCCTGCTGGACCTCCAACCAAGCGTTTACCGCCTGGGTATCTTTTCCGTGGACGCGCGCCTCCGTGGCTGCCTTTCGCACGGCAGACAGAGAATCGCGCCACATGGCTGTCTTGTCGGCCCGCAGACGGCTTGCACCCGCAGAATCACCCAAGAGGTTCAACCAGTCGGCGGCCTGATCGCGAATGCCCTGCAAGGGCTCCAAGTAGGCCGCGTAGGCCGCTTTCATGTCGGCACGCGCCTGCTCCTTGGCTTCGGCCTCCACAGCATCCAAGGTCTTAGCAGACAGGAGTTTGTGCTCCTCGATAAATTTCCGAAACTGCACAATGCCGTCGTACTCCAGCTCCCAAGCCAAACGCTCCGGACTCTTGTAACGCTCGTGAGATCCCGAGGTAGAATGGCCTTGAGGCTGTGTGACTTCGGTGATGTGCAACAAAACGGGCACGTGCTCCTCGCGGGCTACATTTTCCGCTTTCTCAAAGGCTTGGACCAGCTCGGCGTAGTCCCAGCCTTTGGCCACAATCACTTCAAATCCAAGGTCTTCTTCGTTGCGTTGGAATCCTGCCAGCGCTTTAGAAATGCTTTGCTTCAGGGTTTGGTACTTGGCATGCACCGAAATACCGTACTCGTCGTCCCACACGCACATGACCAGTGGCAACTGCATGACACCGGCCGCGTTCATGGCCTCCCAAAAATGCCCTTCCGAGGTGGAGGCGTTTCCGATGGTGCCCCAGGCCACTTCTTGGCCCTTTCGGCTGAAGCCGTTTTCAATACCCAAAGCCTTGTAGACCTTGGAGGCCTGAGCGAGGCCTAACAAGCGAGGCATCTGCCCGCCCGTTGGCGAAATATCTGCGGAGGAATTCTTTTGATCCACTAAGGATTTCCACGCCCCATTTTCATCGAGAGAACGCGTGGCAAAATGGCCATTCATTTGACGGCCCGCACTGGAGGGTTCGCGCTCCACCGAGGTGTCCGCGTACAGCGACGCAAAAAATTGCGCGGGGGTCAGGGCCCCAATGGCCATCATAAACGTTTGGTCCCGGTAGTACCCGCTTCGGAAGTCCCCATCGCGAAAAACCTTGGCCCAAGCGATCTGCGCTAACTCTTTTCCATCCCCGAAAATGCCAAATTTGGCCTTGCCGGTCAGAACCTCTTTTCGGCCCAAAAGACTACACTCACGGCTCAAAACCGCAAGCCGGTAATCGTCTTGAATGGATTGAATGAATTCAGGATTGTGCATGTTTACAAAAATAGGGTGACCTTTGTTCCCGAATCCCACAAAAAACCACATTCTTCCGATGAAGTTCTTTATCGACACTGCCAACCTCGCCGAAATTCAAGAAGCACAAGACATGGGCATCTTGGACGGCGTCACCACCAACCCTTCCTTGATGGCCAAAGAAGGCATCACAGGCCAAGAAAACGTGCTCAAGCACTACCAAGCCATCTGCGACATCGTCGACGGCGACGTCAGCGCTGAAGTGATCTCCACGGACTTCGAAGGCATGGTACGCGAAGGCCTCGCCCTCGCCGCGTTGGACCCCAAAATTGTCGTTAAAGTTCCCATGATCAAGGAAGGCGTCAAGGCTATCCGCTACTTCAGCGACCAAGGCATCAAGACCAACTGCACGCTCGTATTCTCCGCAGGTCAAGCCCTGATTGCTGCCAAGGCAGGAGCCACCTACGTATCGCCCTTCATCGGCCGTTTGGACGACATCTCCACCGACGGTATGGACCTCATCGAGTCCATCCGCGTGATTTATGACAACTACGGTTTTGAGACCGAAATTCTAGCCGCTTCCGTTCGCCA
>CAXRFY010000158.1:0-7114 GCA_964229925.1 Schleiferiaceae bacterium | reverse complement strand
ATCTCGTCGTCCCAGTTAAAACTAATTCGGTAAAAGAGGTCGCCGTAGGCCGGGAAGAGGTCCACGGTATCGCCTTTGACGCGGAACATGCCGCGCTTGAATTCGCCGGTGGTGCGGGCGTAGAGGGCTTGGACCAGTTGGTGGAGGAGTTTTTGGCGCGAGATGCGTTGGCCGGCTTGAATTTGGACCACCTGGCTGTTAAACGCCTCGGGATTGCCCATGCCGTAGAGGCAGGAAACGGAGGCCACCACCAGAACGTCGCGCCGCCCGCTGAGCAGGGAAGAGGTCGTGCTCAAACGCAGCTTCTCAATCTCCTCGTTGATCTGTAGGTCCTTCTCGATGTAGGTGCCCGTCGTCGGAATGTAGGCCTCCGGCTGGTAGTAGTCGTAGTAGGAAACGAAGTACTCTACCGCGTTGTCCGGGAAGAAGCTCTTGAACTCCTGGTAAAGCTGGGCCGCCAGCGTCTTGTTGTGGCTCAGAACCAGCGTCGGGCGCTGCACGCGCTCAATCATATTAGCCACCGTGAAGGTCTTGCCCGATCCGGTGACACCTAGCAAGGATTGATGGCGTTCGCCCTCCAGCACCCCCTTGGACAGGGCCTCGATAGCCGCTGGCTGGTCGCCGGTCGGCTTGAAGGGACTGGTGAGCCTGAAATCCATGCGTCGCGCGAGCTAGGTTACGCGTCCTGGCCGTCTTCCGCAGGGGCAGCAGCGTCGTCCGCACTCGTAGCTTCTTCAGCAGCCGCTGCGGCCTTCTTCTCGGCATCGCGCTGGGCTTTGCGGAGGGCTTGATGGGCTGCTTCGGCCTTTTCGAGGTTCTTGCGCGCCGCTTCCACCTTCTTCATAGCGTCCTGAACGATGGGGCTCTTAGGATCCGCAAATTGGAAGAAGCCCATGTTGTTCTCCAATTGGGCGAGCTCCTTGCGGGCCACCTCAACGGCTTGACGCGAATTCAAAGCCTTCTCATGCTTCTGACGGTCGGCCTTTTGGGCAGCACGCTGGTCGCCTTGAGCCGAACGCATCGCATCAAAGAACGCATTGCACGCCGCACGGAACTTGTTCCAGGCCTTGTCCGAATCCTTTTTAGGCACAAAGCCCGTCTTCTTCCAATCCGCTTGTAAACGTTTAACTTCCTTAGACGCTTCCGCCCAGTCCGTGCGGGTGGCGAGCTCTTCCGCTTTGGCCACCAAGGCATACTTGGCTTCCAAGGCTTCTTTCATGCTGTTCTTGCGCTCCTTGTAGTAGAGGTTACGCGCCTTGAAGAAGGCCTTTTCGGCTTTCTTGAAGCGGTCCCACAGCTGGTCGCTCTGGCCGCCAAACGTGCGTCCCACCTTGGCCATGGCCTCGCGGAGCTGCTTGGCCTTGTCGGTTTGCTTCTGCCAAGCGCCGTGCTGGCCGGCTTCTTCGCCCACCAAGGCTTCAAGCTCCTGCACCAAGGCCTCTTTCTGTGCGAGGCGGGCGTCGTTGGCTTCCTTAGCGGCTTCCTGCTTCACGCGGCGCTTCTCGTGCAGACCATTTGACGCTTCGCGGAACTGATCCCACAGAGGCTCCTTGTCTTCCAAGGCTACGGGGCCCACTTCCTTCCAAGCGGCGTGCAGGCGCTGCAGCTCCTTGCCGACGTTGGCACTCCACTCGGAAGCGGACAATGCCGTCATTTCAGCGATCAGGGCTTCTTTCAGCTCCTTGTTATGCTTGTAATCGAGGTCGCGGAGCTCCTGGCTCAAACGCAAGTTGTCGTAAAAGCGGTCCACAAAGAAGCGGTAGGAGGCGTAGAGGTCGCGGGCCTCATCGTTGGGCACGTGGCCCACTTCCTTCCAGCGGTCGTTGATGCGCTTGAATTCGTTGTAGGTCTGGCCGGTGGGTAGATCGTCGCTTTCGGCCAGTTTCTTAATCTCATCGAGCAAGGCCTTCTTCAGGTCCAAATTCACCGCCATCTGATTGGCCTGCTCCGTTTTCCAGGCCGAACGGCGCTTCTTAAACTCGCCGAACGTTTGATAGAACGCATCCTTTGTGGGCTGCTCGTAGTGGAAGTCAATGGCATTGCCGCCTTCCTCGACAAAACGCTCCAAAGCGCCGTTGCGCTCTTCGTCCCAACGGCCGCTCAAGATGTCCTTGATGGCCAACATGGGCACGCGCACGTGCTCAATGGCTACCTCATGCAGAATGCGCTTGGCTTCTGCCAAAAGCTCTTCCGTGGTCTTTTCCGCGTAATCGGCAGTATGGTCTTCGTGTTCGTCCTTTTCCTCGTCGCTGGCGTCGTCTGACTCGTCGTCCGAAGTGGAAGTCTCTGCGGCAGGGGCCTCGTCGGCTGCGGGCGCGGTTTCTTCAGTGGATGCTTCGCTGGTTACGGGCGCTTCGCTGGCTGCTGGTGCAGCTACTTCAGCGGGCGCGGTTTCTTCAGTGGATGCTTCGCTGGTTACGGGCGCTTCGCTGGTTGCGGGCGCTTCGGCTTCTGGTGCTTCAGCTTTTTCTGCAGGAGCTTCGCTGGCTGCGGGCGCAGCTTCTTCAGCGGGTGCTTCGCTGGCTGCTGGTGCAGCTACTTCAGCGGGCGCGGCATCTTCAACTGCGGCGTCTACAGCAGGCGTAGCTTCTGACGCAGCTTCTGTCTCTTCGGGAGCAGTTTCAGGCACAGTTTCTGCAGCGGGTTGCACTTCGGGCGTTTCGGGAGTCGTATTCCCGTTGGAGGTCAATTCCTCTCCGGGAAGGAGGTCTTTCTCAGACATAGCTGGAGGTTTGTGAGTTAAGGAACCTCAAATGTGAGGAATATTGAGCACTTCTGCCCAATACTGCCAGGCTTTTTTTGCCTGAAATCGCAACATTCCTTCTCCCGAAATCGTTTCAGTGCCCACAACGGCCATGGATTGAAGGAAGAGAGTGTTGGCGGGGGTGTAGACGAGGTCGACGGCAAGTTCGGGCGGCGCTTCGGTCCAATAGGGCAGGGGCGGAAGGATTTCCGGGTGCGGATCCATGCCCAAGGGGGTGCATTGAATGACCAGCCCAAATTTGGGTGCCAAAAGCTGTTCAAAGGGCAATTCAGGCCAGGGGAAAGCGCCTTTCGAGCTTCGGCAGCCGATTTGACCTTTGAAGCCTCGGCTGTGCAAGGCCTGCACCACCGCCCGCGCGGCACCTCCATTGCCCAAGACACAGACGGGCAATTTTTTTAGCGCATCGAGCAGGGGATAGGGCGCAATCACGCCCCAAAATCCATCGGCATCCGTGTTGTGGCCGACCCAGCCCGCTTCCGTGCGCACCACCGTATTGACGGCTCCGACCGCTTGAGCTTCCGGGGTCAGGCCCGCCAAGAGGGGCAAGATGGCCGTTTTGTGCGGGGCTGTGACGTTAAAGCCGGACAAGAGGGTTTCGGACATAAAACGCTGCAAATCAGCGGGTTCGACTAAAATTTTCTCGTAGGTGAGTTGGTCGCGCCAAGGGTGTTCGGCCCAAAATTCGGCGAAGAGCTGCGGGGACTTAGAGTGCGCTATCGGTGCGCCGATGACCCCAAAGTACATTAGCTCGCGTTTAGGGATTTGGCCCAGCGGTTCAACCCAAAGACGAGCAGCCAGCCCAGCACCATGGCAACAATCGTCCAAGTGGGCGAGGCGGTGGAGCTGTATTCGGACTGAAACGGCCAGATTTTAACCAAAGAACCGATGATGAAGCCGGCCATGGTGAGGACCATGGCGGTCGGGAAACGCGCAAAAAGCCAACGCAGGAGTCGTGCGAAGCTGAGCAGTCCAATGCCCGCGCCGGCCATGAAGGTGACGATGAGGGCCCAATCGCGCGCATGCAAACCTTCTAAAATGCCTTCGTACGCGCCCAGCAAAACGAGGATGAAGCTGCCGCTTATGCCGGGAAGGATCATGGCGCAAATGGCCAGGGCGCCCGACAAAAAGATGTAGGGAAGGCTGAGGGTGGCTTGCGTGGGAGAGAGGAAAGAGAGTACGGCACCGATGGCGATTCCGATGAGCAGAAGCGGAAAGGTTTTTGCTGCGGCTTTTTTGGGTACATCTTTGAGGATGAGGGGAATAGAGCCGACAATTAAACCAAAAAAGAAGCCCCAAACGACCGGCTCGTAGTGCTCCAATCCCCACAAAACCAGCTTGGAAAGGCTGAGAATGCTGAGGGCGATACCGGAGCCTAAGGCCAGGAGGAAGGAACCGTCTACGGCGCGCCAGAGCCCTTTGAGTCCATCCGTTTTAAACGCTTTAAGCGCTTCCGGTCCGACCGCATGAATGGCATCGAGCAAGCGCTGGTAAATGCCCGTGATGTAGGCCACCGTTCCGCCCGAAACACCCGGCACGACATCTGCAGCCCCCATAGCGAGGCCTTTCAAAAGGATCCAAAAATGCTTCATGGCTGGGGCAGGTGCTTGTTCAGTTCCCCAGTGATTTCGGGGTCTTCGCCCAATTTGGGATAGTGCAGCAAAAGGTGCGTGCTAAAGGAACTTCCGTAGCGCTTCAGGGCCTCTTTCAGATGCTGCTGAGCGAGGGTGAGCTCTTGAATGGCGTAGAGGAAACCGCAGTAGATGGCCCACATTTCGGGCGAATCGGGGTAGCGTTCCAACCCCATGCGCAGTACACTGTGGGCGGCATCGATTTGGTTCATTTCCAAGAGGGACTTGGCGTACTCGAGCAAGCCGCTGGGCTCTTCGATGCGCAAAGTCTTCAACACCATCTTGAGCATTTTTTCCGCCTCCAGCATCAGTCCGAGCTGCATGTAGAGGTCGTAGGCCACCAAATAGTAGTCGGGGTTGTCCGGATCGAGGGAGAGGGCCTTCTTAGCGTGCTGAATGCCTTCAAACAACCGGTTGTTCTCGCCGTGAATGATGGCCAGTTCAATCCACGCTTCGTCCAGGTCTTCGTCCAGTTTGGTCGCGTGCTTCAAGGACTCTAGTGCTTCCGCTTCCAGTCCGAGTGCTTGCTGGCAAACGCCCATGCGGTAGTAGGTATAGCCGCCGGGCTCGTCGGTGTCAATCGCCGCCTCAAAGGCTTTGATGGCCTCTTTGTAGTCCTCTTTTTCTTCTAAAATTCGGCCGCGGTCAAAATGCGCCGCCGTAAAGTTTTCATCGATGACCAGCGCGTAGTCCATCGCGTCGAGGGCACGGTCCAAATCGTCCAATCGGTAATACGCCGCCCCCAAATGGTACCAGGCCGTCTCGCTAAAGGGGTACTGGTCGATGTAGCCCTTGAACCACTCAATCGCCTTGTCGTCCTGGCCGGCCATATCGTAGTTGGCAGCCAGCATGTACAGCAAGTGGTCGTCCTTGGGCTCTTCGCGCAGCATGGTCTTTAAAACCTTCACCGCGTGGCTGAACTTCCCAATCGCCGTATACAGACTGGCGAGGTGTCCCAGGATGGGGAAGGGGTCGTCCGCGTTTTGCAGGGCCTTCTTCAAGGAAGCAATAGCCTCGCCGTTTTTACCTAAACGCATCAGCAGCTGTCCGCGCACCCACTCCAGGTCAGGGTGGTTGGGGGAGAGGCTTTCTGCCTTAGCAATGGCTTCTTTGGCGCGATCGAGTTGCTGCGCCGCGACGTAATAACGCGCACGCTTCACCGCAAATGTGGTGGCATGCGGGTACATGTCCACGCCCATGTCAATGGCCAGGAGTGCCCGGGCCAACTGCCCGGTTTCCAAATAGTAATCCGCAATTTCCTCCAGTTCGTCCGCGTCAAAAAAGCTCACGCGCTTGCTGCGTAGCTGTTCTTCGAATCGGTCTATGAGGTGCTTGGAAGGATCTTCGCTCATTGTCTAGTGGCTGCAGTATGAAACTACTCCTTTTTACCCAATGGTACCCCGGGGTGCTTTCAAGCGTTTTCCACCGCTTTTTAAACAATCCGAGTGGGGGAGCATTTCCCTGCTAATTTTGTGCAAAGCAACGCAAAAACAAGGCCATATGCCACTCATCACTTCTGTTTCGGGTATTCGCGGAACCATCGGCGGAATTGCCGGCGAAAATCTCACCCCCCAAGACGCGGTCGCCTTCGCCTCCGCCTACGGGGCTTGGCTCCAATCCGAAGCACCTGGTGAGCACCGCCTGAAGGTGGCTGTAGGCCGCGATGCACGCCCTTCCGGCCCTGCCATCCAAAACCTCGTGGTCAGCACCTTGGTGTCCATGGGCATCGACGTTTTGGACCTAGGTCTCTCCACCACACCGACCGTCGAGGTCATGGTGCCCTGGGAAGGCTGCGACGGTGGCATCATCCTGACGGCCTCCCACAATCCGGTCGAATGGAACGCCCTCAAGTTGCTCAATGCCAAGGGCGAATTCCTCTCTGCAGCCGACGGTGCCAAAATTCTGGCCCGCGTGAAAGCCGGGGGCTTTGAGTACGCACCCGTGCAAGAAATGGGGGAGGTCATTGCTGTGGACGATGCCATCGACCGCCACATTCAAAGCATCCTAGACCTCGAGGACGTGGACGTTGCCGCCATTGCTGCTGCGGGCTTCTCCGTGGCCGTCGATGCGGTAAACTCTACAGGAGGCATTGCCGTTCCCGCTTTGCTGGATGCCCTGGGCGTCGAACGCCAAGAACTGCTCTTCTGCGAGCCTCATGGCCGCTTCCCGCACAATCCCGAACCTCTTCGCAAGCACTTGGACGACATCTGCGCCCTGGTGCCCGCCAAAAAATGCGACCTCGGTGTCGTGGTCGATCCCGATGTGGACCGCCTGGTCTTGGTCTGCGAGGACGGCGAACTCTTTGGCGAAGAATACACGCTGGTCGCGGTGGCAGACTACCTGTTGGCGAAGCGTCCCGGCCACTGCGTGAGCAATTTGTCCTCTTCCCGTGCCTTGCGCGATGTAGCGGCCCGCCACGGCTCTACCTACAGTGCGAGTGCGGTGGGCGAGGTGCACGTGGTGACCGAAATGAAAGCCCAAAACGCCATCATCGGCGGCGAGGGCAACGGCGGCATCATCTACCCCGAACTCCACTACGGCCGCGATTCCCTGGTGGGCATCGCGCTCTTTTTGACGCATTTGGCGCAGAATAAAATGAAGGCTTCGGAGCTCCGCGCGTCCTACCCCGACTACTTCATGGCGAAGGAAAAAGCGGCGCTTTCGGCCAGTTTGGATGTGGATGGGTTACTGGCCTCTGTCGCTTCGGAATATGCAGAATATC
>CAXRFY010000157.1:0-5979 GCA_964229925.1 Schleiferiaceae bacterium | reverse complement strand
ATAGCAAAAAGGTTGTTGCGGCAAAGGTACGGCAGAGTCCTTTCCGGTTTGTTTAACGAAGCTTTGGATTGCTCGCGTGGCGGTCTTTATCGCGCGCACCCTTGGCGGCCATGCGGCGGTCGAAGGCGGCTTGGAGGTCGGTGCCCGTCTGGTTGGCTAGGCAGAGGGTGACGAAGAGGACATCGGCGAGCTCTTCGCCCAGGTCTTTGGCTTTGTCGCTTTCTTTTTCCGACGGTTCGCCGTAGCGGCGTGCGATGATGCGGGCCACTTCGCCTACCTCTTCGGTGAGCTGGGCCATGTTGGTCAGTTCATTGAAATACCGAACCCCGAAGTCTTGAATCCATTGATCGACTTCGGCTTGCAAGGATTGAAGAGGTGCTTCCATGTTATTCTTTGTTTTTGCTGTCCATGGTGATCGTGACGGGGCCGTCGTTGATGAGGGCCACTTTCATGTCCGCCCCAAATTCCCCCGATTTCACAGGGAGGTCAGAGGCATTCCAAAGTTGGTCCAAAAAGTCCTCGTACAAGGGTTTGGAAATCCGAGGATGTGCGGCCCGAAAGTAGCTCGGTCGGTTTCCCTTTTTGGTCGCCGCATGCAGGGTAAACTGAGATATGACCAGAAACTGACCACTGACCTCCATGATGGAGCGATTCATGACGCCTTCGTGGTCTTCAAAGAGGCGCATTCGGCTGATTTTTTGCGCCATCCAGGTATTGTCCTCCGGGGTGTCGCTTTCCTCCCAACCGGCAAAAATGAGCAAGCCCGGTCCGATGCTCGCATGGACCTGTCCACCGATTTTCACGGAAGCTTCCGATACTTTCTGGACGACAACTCTCATTCATCTAAACCTTTAACCGCCGCATGACGGTAGGGGTCATCGCCCTCGTCACCGTGCAGCATGCGGAGGTAGTGTTCATAGCGGGTGGGCGCCAATTGGTGGGCTTCATACGCGGCCACCACGGCGCAACCAGGCTCTTCTTCGTGGCTGCAGTTGTTGAACTTGCAGGCTTCGCTGAGGGCAAAAATTTCAGGGAAGTAGTGGCCGATTTGGTCGCGCTCCATATCCACCAGACCAAAGCCGCGAATGCCCGGAGTGTCAATGAGAAAGCCCCCTCCGTCCAGCGGGTGCATTTCTGCAAAAGTGGTGGTGTGCTTTCCTTGGCCGTGGGCGTCGGATATTTCGCCCGTCTTTAGGTCCAAACCGGGCTGCAGGGCATTGGCCAGGGTGCTCTTCCCCACCCCGGAATGGCCGGAAAACAAGCTGACCTTGTCTCGCAACACCTCGTGCAGGGCATCAAGTCCTTCGCCCGTAGCCGCTGAAACCCGCAGCATGGGATAGCCCGCTCGGCCATAACAGGCCTCGCGGTAGGCCAACTCGTCCATTTCGGCAGGACCGTACGCGTCCATTTTATTGAATACCAGGACCGCCGGGATCTCATAGGCCTCCGCCGTCGCCAAAAACCGGTCCATAAACCCCAAAAGCGTCTTGGGCTCGGCAATGGTGCACACGAGCACCGCTTGGTCCAAATTGGCCGCGATGACCTGCGTTTTTTTGGAGAGGTTGACGGAGCGACGGACCAGGTGGTTCTTGCGCTCATGCACGGTGGAAATGGCGTAGCGCCCCTCAGACTCGGGTTCTACCTCTACAAAGTCGCCCACTGCCACGGGGTTGGTGGCACGGCTCCCTTGGAGGCGCATGGCACCGCGCAACCGCGCATCCACGAGGCTGCCGTCTTCGAGCTGAATTCGGTACCAGCTTCCAGTGGATTTGAGAACGCGTCCTGTCATTTCATACCAAAGATATCTGCCTTACTTTCGGTGAAGGATTATTTTATGAAAAAGTTTCTGCTCCTTCTGGCCTTTTTACCCCTCGCATTGGTGGCGAAGGACATCGTGGTGCTCCAAAATGGGCACCGCTTTGAAGGCGATGTGGTCCGCATCGGCCAACGCTTCCTGCATTTTGAAAGCCAGGGCACGCGCTACCGCATCCCCGCAGCCGACCTGCGCTATGTGGGCCTCGATGAAGCTCAGGACAGTGATGTGGACGTTTGCCTCCGCGCCTACAACGACACCCGTCTGCGCGGCCGCCATTGGCACAATTTCTTTGGAGGCGTGCTGTTTGGCCCCGCGACAATCATTTACGATTTGGTGAAGACCTACCACCCCTTGCACGACCGCCGCGTCCTGCTGCTGTCCAAAAACAAGGGCTACTTCAGCGACCCTGTCTATCTGGAGTGCTACACCTACCGCGCTAAGGTCAATGCCACCCTCCAAGCGGCGGGCGGTTGGGCCACCTGGCTCCTCTTCTTTAAAAACTGAGACATGGCGATTTCCACGCATGGATTGACCAAACTGTACGGGGCGCAGAAAGCCTTGGATGGCGTAACCTTGGAGCTGCCAAAGGGCCAAATTGTGGGGCTGCTAGGCCCCAATGGCGCGGGCAAGAGCACCCTTATGAAGATCTTAACGGGCTACCTCCCCGCAAGCGAGGGCAAGGCCTCTGTTTGCGGCCTAGACTGCGCGACCGAATCCATTGACGTGCGCAAGCGCGTCGGCTACTTGCCCGAACACAACCCCCTCTACCAAGACATGTACGTCACGGAGTTCCTTCGCTTTGTCGCCAACCTCTACGGCGCGCCCGAGGAAGCGGTGGAACAGCGCATCGCAGAGGTGGGCCTCACTCCGGAACGCCACAAGCAAATCAAGCAGCTCTCCAAAGGCTACCGACAGCGCGTGGGCCTAGCCGCTGCGTTGGTGCACGACCCCGAGGTCCTCATCCTGGACGAACCCACCACCGGCCTGGACCCGAACCAATTGGTGGAAATTCGGAAACTCATCCGCAGTGTGGGCGCCAACAAGACCGTACTCTTGTCCACTCACATCATGCAAGAAGTGGAGGCGCTCTGCGACCGGGTGGTATTTATTCGAAAAGGGCAGATTGTCCGCGAAGACTCTATCGAAACCTTCACCAAAAAGGGCGGCGAAAACCTGGAAGCCACCTTCCGCAAGGTCACGTCCTAAGCCCTCTTTTGCCCCTAGCGCACAAAAAAAGCCGACCCTCCGGGCCGGCTTTTCTTATTTCTTGCGGAAGTAAATCTCAATGGGCACTCCGTGGAAGTTGTAGTGCTTGCGCATCTGGTTCTCCACGTAGCGGTAGTAGGGATCCTTCACGTACTGGGGCAGGTTGCAGAAGTAGACAAACTGCGGGTAGTGCGTGGGTAGCTGCGTGATGTACTTGATTTTCACTTCCTTACCCTTGTAGATGGGCGGCGGCATGTGCTTTACGATGGGCAGCATCTCGTCGTTGAGGCGAGAGGTGCTGATGCGGGTCTTGCGGCGTTCGTACACGGCCATGGCCTCTTCGATACCTTTCAGCACGCGCTGCTTGGTGAGGGCCGAGGTGAAGATGATGGGGACGTCCACAAAAGGTTTGGTCCGCGCCAAAATGATTTTGGTAAACTCCTCGGTGGTCTTGTGGTCCTTCTCGACGAGGTCCCATTTGTTCACGAGGATGACGAGGCCTTTGTGGTTCTTTTCGATCACGTTTAGGATGGCCAAATCTTGGGCTTCAAAGCCTTGGGTGGCATCGATCACGAGTACGCATACATCGGACTCTTCAATGGTCCGAATGCTGCGCATGTTGCTGTAGAACTCCAAATCCTCGTTCACCTTGCCCTTTTTGCGCAAGCCTGCGGTATCGAGCAAAAGGAACTCCATGCCGAATTTGTTGAAGTGCGCATTGACCGTATCGCGCGTCGTACCAGCGATGTCCGTCACGATGGATTTTTCTTCCTCAAAAAGCGCATTGGTCAGCGAAGACTTGCCAACGTTGGGGCGGCCCACGATGGCCAACTTGGGCAAGTGGTCTAAGGGATCCTCGTCCGGTAGGTCTTCCTGCTTGGGAAGGAGGTTCACCACGGCGTCCAGGACTTCGCCCGTGCCGCTTCCGTTGATGCCGGACATGCAGATGGGTTCGCCCAGGCCTAAGCCGTAAAATTCTGCGGCGTCGTTGGCGCGTTGGTGGTTGTCGACTTTGTTGGCCACGACGATGACCGGCTTGGATTGGCGGCGCAAAATGGCGGCAATTTCCTGATCGTCATGGGTCACCCCGTCTTCTACGTCCACGAGGAAGAGGATGGCGTCGCATTCCAGCAAAGCGGCTTCTACCTGCTTGCGGATTTGGCCTTCAAAAATGTCGTCCGAACCTTCCACATAACCGCCCGTGTCCACAATGTTGAACTTCTTGCCCACCCATTCGGTATGGCCGTAGTGGCGGTCGCGAGTCACGCCGGCAATGGCGTCCACGATGGCATCGCGGCGCTGCACGAGGCGGTTAAAGAAGGTGGACTTTCCCACGTTGGGGCGTCCGACGATGGCTACTAGGGATTTCATTCGTATCCGAATCTTTTGAGTTTCTGACGGTCATTCCGCCAATCGGGCTGCACTTTGACGAAGAGCTCGAGGTGCACGTGTTTTTGGAAGAAGTCTTGGAGGCGCTTTCGGGCCCCAATGCCCACGCGTTTCAGCGCCGCCCCCTTGTGCCCAATGAGAATGCCTTTCTGCGAGTCGCGCGCCACGTAGAGAACCGCCCGAATCCGAATAATCTCCTCCTCTTCCAGAAAGGTATCCACGCCCACCTCCACCGAGTAGGGAATTTCCTTGCTGTAGTTCAGCAGAATCTGCTCGCGGATGATCTCCGACGTGACAAACCGCTCCGAACGATCCGTCAACTGGTCCTTCTCAAAGTAGGCAGGACTCTCCGGGATGAGCTGCAGGATGCGGTTAAGCACGTAGTCCAAATTGAACTTCGTCAATGCCGAAATGGGGATAATCTCCGCCCGAGGCATCCACGAAGACCACAGGGCCGTCTCGCGCTCCAATTTCTCTTGATCGTGCAAATCGACCTTGTTCAAGAGGACCAAAACGGGTTGCTCCGCCTCTTGCAGGCCCTTGAAAAAACCTTCGTGCTTGAGGGGTCCCTCGCCCAACTCCACGACGTACAAGAAGATGTCGGCATCTTCAAAGGCAGACTTGACCGCTGTCAACATAGTTTCCTGGAGTGCATAGGCGGGATCCAAGACTCCGGGGGTATCGCTAAATACCAACTGGTAGTCAAAGGCGGGCGTCTCTCCGTTGAGGATGCCAAAAATGCGGTGGCGCGTGGTCTGCGCCTTGGGCGTGATGATGTTCAAGCGCTCACCCACCAAGGCGTTGGTCAAGGTGGACTTGCCCACATTGGGATGGCCAATGAGGTTGACAAAACCGGCTTTGTGGGCTTTTTGCATAGCGCAAAGGTCGGGGTTTTTATTCGCCTAAACGCTTAACCCACGCTATCTATGCCCAAATCTTTTAGGAGCTTCAAGACGCGTTTGGTCCGTGTGGCTTCCGTTTTTGCCGATGCAATGTGGTGTAAGTAATTCCTGCGGCGCCCCGGCAGGAGCTTTTCAAACGCCGTTTCTATGGCCGGATCAAATTCAAAAAGCTCCGCTAGCTCTTCAGGCACGGGCATGCCATACTTCGATTGGTCTTCCCACAGGCGTATCTGAATCCATGCGCCCAAAAAAGCGCCCAGTTCCTTCTGCCTCGCTTGGCTGATCAGGATGCCCCGTCGCCCTTCCGACAAGGGCATTAAAGCGGCGCTGTAGGCGGGCAAGTCTTGGATGGACACGCACAGGCGCTTCCATTTCTTGGCCCGAATTTCTTCCGAAATCTCCCCCGGAACCTCCACAAAATCCCAGGTCCATTCTACATCCATGCGCTCAATGGCCCCCGAGAAGTCGTATATCTCCTTGTCCTTCACGGGCTTGAAGGTAGCACAAGGCTTTTTCTCCACCACAGCGGATTTTGGAAGTCATTTGTGGGAAATGTTGTACTTTTGTCGTCCACATCGCGGGGTGGAGCAGTTGGTAGCTCGTCGGGCTCATAACCCGAAGGCCGTCGGTTCGAGTCCGGCCCCCGCTACTAGGCAAGCCCAGGTC
>CAXRFY010000156.1:0-7896 GCA_964229925.1 Schleiferiaceae bacterium | reverse complement strand
GCCCCATATAAAACGCACAATATTGGTTTGGTGCGAGATGGCGCGAAAATAGAACTGGAAGCGGTACCGTGATAATATCAGTTGGAATCAATTACGCCCAGTCAACCGAAACCGTTTCTGAACGGTATGCCCCCCATATTGGATGCGCTTGCGTCAAAACTTTTCAGCAAAGCGAGTCCAGAAACGAGTCCAGAACCCCCAAAACGAGTCCAGAAACGAGTCCAGCTGGATACGATTTTAGATATCGCTTTTGTACATTTGGATCAATTAATCGGATAAGTCTCCAAAGGAAGATTCCCGCCTAATTACTTGATTTTCAGAAACAAAAAACCCCAAGCATTGCTTGAGGTTTGATGTGCCCGAGGCGGGAATCGAACCCGCACCTCCATTGCTGAAGAAGGGATTTTAAGTCCCTCGTGTCTACCTATTTCACCACTCGGACGAGCAGGGCCCAAAAGTACGACGCGGCTTCGAACTTCATTCAATGAAATGCCACTAAAAAAACCCGGCGCCTCTCACGAGGGCCGGGTTTCCTTCTTTGAAGTTCAATCGGGGCTGTGCGAACCCCGTGGGAATTACATCATGCCGCCCATTCCGCCGCCCATTCCGCCGTCCATCGGAGGCATGGGAGCTTCTTTCTTAGGAAGCTCCACGATGGTGGCTTCGGTCGTGAGCAACAAGGACGCTACAGAGGCCGCATTCTCCAAAGCGACACGCGTCACCTTCGTAGGATCGATGATGCCGGCTTCGTACATGCTGCAGTACTCGTCTGACTTGGCGTTGAAACCAAAGTCGTCCTTGCCTTCTTTCACTTTCGCAACCACAACAGAACCTTCAAGGCCAGCGTTGGCAACGATTTGTCGCAAAGGCTCTTCGATGGCACGCGCAATAATCTTGATGCCCGTGGTCTCGTCGATGTTCGCACCCTGAAGGCCGTCCAACACGTGGCTGGCGCGCACCAAGGCGACACCACCACCGGGAACAATGCCCTCTTCAATGGCCGCACGCGTAGCAGCTAGCGCATCGTCGACACGGTCCTTCTTCTCTTTCATTTCCACCTCAGAGGCAGCGCCTACGTAGAGAACGGCCACGCCGCCCGCCAACTTGGCCAAACGCTCCTGCAGCTTCTCACGGTCGTAGTCGCTGGTGGTGGTTTCGATTTGAGACTTGATTTGTGCTACGCGACCAGCAATGTCATCGGCCGAACCTGCACCATTCACAATAGTCGTGTTGTCCTTGTCGATCGACACTTTCTCAGCCGTTCCCAGCATGTCCAAGGTGGCGTTCTCCAATTTGAAGCCACGCTCTTCGCTGATGACGGTACCACCGGTCAGGATGGCGATATCTTCCAACATGGCCTTGCGGCGATCGCCAAAGCCAGGAGCCTTCACTGCGGCCACTTTAAGGGCACCGCGAATCTTGTTCACTACCAGAGTGCCCAAGGCTTCACCGTCTACGTCTTCGGCGATGATGACCAAAGGCTTACCGGTTTGAGCCACAGGCTCCAAAATGGGCAACAACTCCTTCATCGTGGAGATCTTCTTGTCGTAGATCAAGATGTAGGGGTGCTCAATGTCCGCAATCATCTTGTCGGTGTTGGTCACGAAGTACGCAGACAAGTAGCCGCGGTCAAACTGCATGCCTTCCACAACGTCTACGTAGGTTTCGGTGCCTTTAGCTTCCTCTACCGTGATAACGCCCTCCTTCTTCACTTTGGCCATAGCCTCAGCGATCAAGGAACCAATGGCGGGATCGTTGTTGGCAGAAATCGAAGCGACTTGCTCAATTTTCTGGTTGTTGTCCCCCACTTCGACGGCCATGGTCTTCAATTCGCCCACAACAGCTGCAACAGCCTTGTCGATACCGCGCTTGAGGTCCATGGGGTTGGCGCCAGCCGCTACGTTGCGGTGGCCGTGGTTCACAATAGCTTGGGCCAAGACCGTCGCCGTCGTCGTACCGTCACCGGCTACATCTGCCGTTTTGGAGGCTACTTCCTTCACCATTTGGGCACCCAAGTTTTGGATTTTGTCCTCCAACTGGATTTCCTTGGCAACGGAAACGCCGTCCTTGGTCACCGTGGGGGCGCCAAAGGATTTTTCTATGATTACGTTGCGGCCTTTGGGACCCAAGGTCACCTTTACCGCATTGGCCAAAGCGTCTACACCGGCACGGAGTCCGTCGCGCGCCGAAACGTCAAATTTGATGTCTTTTGCACTCATGATTCTTTGGATTTAAAAATTAGATGATGGCGAGAATGTCGGCCTCACGCATGATGAGGTAGTCCGAACCTTCGTACTTGAACTCGGTGCCGGCATATTTGCCGTACAACACCGTGTCGCCCACTTTCACCGTCATGGGCTCGTCTTTTTTGCCGGTGCCGACTGCGACAACCGTGCCTTTTTGAGGCTTCTCTTGGGCGGTATCGGGAATGATAAGACCCGAAGCCGTCTTCGTTTCAGCAGCCGCAGGTTCTACAATGACCCGGTCTGCCAGAGGGGTGATGGTCAAGTTTGCCATGGTATAGAAATTTTACGTGTTGGTTTTTGGTTTTGGCTTTTCCAGCCGAACCTCTATCTAGCACCTTTTGTGCCAAGCGGCCTAGGGCCAAAAAAAATGCCACCCTGCTGTCAAGGTGGCATTTTCAGTATGACAAATTTTCCGCTTACTCGGCAGCCTCAGGCAAATCCGTGACAGGCGCTTGCTGCTGGATGGGCGCTTGGAAGGTAGGAGCTGCGTTGTCGATCTCTTCGTTTACTTGAGAATCGGGCAAAGCTTCACTGCCTTGAGAAGGGTTGACCACGTTCACGGCGATCACCAACACCAACAAGGCAATGGCCAACGTCCAAGTGGCTTTTTCCAAAAAGTCATTGGTGCGCTTTACGCCGCCCATCATCGTGGAGGAAGAGCCGCCGAATGCACCGCTCAAACCGCCGCCTTTGGGATTTTGGACCAATACGACCAAGATCAAAAGAATGCTGACGATAGCAATCAGCGACATGAATAAGTACGTCATTTCGTAGAAGATTGAGATTTACGCATTTCAGAAATGCGGGCCGCAAAGATGACACTTTTCTCGGGAACTTTCAATTTCAAAATTTCATAGGCTTGAATGGCCTTTTCGTGCATGCCTTGGTCGTAGTAATGGTTGGCCAAAGTCTCCGTGACAAGGCCGCTCACATTGGGCGTTCGGAGGGCTAAATTCTCGCCGAGTGGCGCATCCCGAACGGGCTTAATCTTGGGGTTGATTTCCAAGAACTGCTCCAAAATCGCCCGCTCCATGGCCGGATCGCGTTGGCTATTCGGCACGGCCGCCGCAGCGGATTCGTCCTTCAGCCCAGCCAAGAAATTGGCAAACGGGGACAGGCTGGGGTCTGGGGTAAACGTCTTGACTTCCGGCGCTGGGACCGCACCCACCGTCTCGCTGGGTTTTGGGGCTGATTCTTTAGGTTTTTCTTCCAGCGGTTTTGGCTCTGCTGTCTTCTCGGGCTCCGGCACGGTGGCCAAAGGCTCCTCTTGAACCGATGGAACAGGCTTCACAGGCTCGGCCGGAACAGACGTAGGCGCTGGGGCAGCAGATGCGGGTGGAGTCTGAGGGGCTACCTCTTTCTGAGCATGCGTGGCTGGAACGTCCACCTTGGGCTCCGTGGGAGCCGTTTCGACTGGTGCCGATGCCGCCTTTTTCTCCGGTGCAGGTGCGGGTTTTACCACGGGCGCCTTGCCCATTTTCTCTTGGATGGCACGGCTGCGCAAAATCTGATCACGCACAGCAGGTGGCAGTGCGTCCAGGTTGATGTTCGACAAGTCCGTTGCCGTAGCAGGTTTTGGAGTAACCGGTTTTGGCTCAGCAGGTTTTACGGGAGTAGGCGCTGGAGTTGGAACAGGGGCAGAAGCAGACTTAGGGGCAGCGACCTCTGTTGGAGTCGCTTGGGGAGAAGGCTTTGGGGCTTGTTCGGCCTTTGGAGCCTCCAGGGCAGGAGATTCAAGGCTAGGCTGCGATGGGGATGCCGCCGGTGCAGCGTTTGAAGAAGCAGGTTCAGGGCTCGGCTCAGCACTAGCGGGCTTTTGGGCCTCTTTCCATGCAGCTGCCTGCACTTCCACAGGGATAAGGGGAGACTCCGCCCAGTCCAAAAGCGCTTGGCGGTCCATGGCGCTGAGGGCCGTTCGGTGCAATTGTGCCGGAAACTTGTAGCTGTCCTCATTTTGCAAGGCTCGGAGGTAGGCAAAGTGCAAGATGGACGCGTAGGGATGCTGCTCTATGGCCTCGGCCAAATCACTAGGAGACGCCAAGGGAGCGTCCTCCTTTAACCACGATGCGATGTCTTTTGCCTGTGCGCCCATTACCAATTCACCAAGGAACGGTTAAATATTTTCTCGCACAACTCTTGGACGATTTCGTCGACTAGGGCGTCTTCTACCGATGCTAAATCGCTGGAAGCTGGGAAGTTCCGGTAGATGGAAAAAGTCTGCTCAAAGTTCTTTTGGTCGTCCAAATGGTTGACATACTCGACCCGAACCGTCACCGTCAACCGGCTTTGCGCGACTTGATCGTTGGCCCCGGGCGCCTCTGAACGGACTTCGTAGCCCGTAATGGCCCCGCTAAAGTCCAAGTCGCCGTCCGCACGTACCAAAGACAAGGGCGTTTGGCGCACCATGACCTGCTGGAGCGTCTCCGTGAACTGCTGAGACAGCTTGGGATTTACCAGGGGCGCCACGTTGTCAAAGCGCTGGATGCTGATGGTTTTGGCTTCGCCCACATCGCCGCCGGTGAAGGAATATCCTCCCGAACAGGCCGTCAGAACGACCGCGGCGAAGCTCCACACCCACGCTCTCATCCTAGGTTGAATTGCTTGATTTTTCGGTACAAGGTCCGCTCCGAAATTCCGAGCTCTTCGGCCGCTTCCTTACGGCGACCGCGGTGGCGCTCGATGGCTTTTCGGATCATATCGATCTCCAAATCCTGCAAGGACATGCGCTCCTGCGTTTCCTCGGTCGATTCCACATCCAGGGTCTCCTCGTCGGAAAGAATCTCCGGGGTATAGGACTCCTCCTGGGAATGGCTGGCGTGGCGAGCAGGCGCAGGTGCAGCCGCAGAATAGCTGTCTAGGCGGGCAAGGCCCGTTTGGGGGGCTGGTGCGGGGCTTTCTGACAAATCGGGCATTTGACCGCCCGCCAAGGACTGCACCGCATGCTTCAAGTTGGCGATATCCGAACGCATGTCAAACAGCACCTTGTACAATATCTCGCGCTCCGTGTTGAATTCCGCCGAAGACACCACGTTGTCGGTGCGCGCGGGCAAATTGGACCGGTCAATTTCCGGGATGTAGCTGCGCAACACGTCGGCCCCTAGCTCGCGGTCGCTCTCGACCACACTCAGCTGTTCGACCAAGTTCCGCAACTGCCGAATGTTCCCCGGCCAGCGGTAGGCCTCCAGCACGCGGACCGCTTCGTCGTCCAAACGCACCGCAGGCACGCGGTACTTCTGCGAAAAGTCCTGCGCAAACTTGCGGAAGAGCAGGTGGATGTCCCCCTTGCGTTCGCGCAGCGGTGGTAGGTGGATTTCCACCGTGTTCAAACGGTAGTAGAGGTCTTCGCGGAATTCGTTTTTCTCGACGCCCTTGAGCATGTCCGCATTGGTGGCGCCGACGACGCGCACGTTGACTTTTTGGGCCTTGGAGGAGCCGACCCGAATGAATTCACCGCTCTCGAGGACGCGGAGGAGGCGCACTTGCGTGCCTAGGGGCAGCTCGCCCACTTCGTCCATGAAGATGGTGCCGTTGTCGGCCTCTTCAAAGTAGCCTTTTCGGGCCCCTGCCGCGCCGGTGAAGGCGCCTTTCTCGTGGCCAAAGAGCTCGCTGTCGATGGTGCCCTCCGGGATGGCGCCGCAGTTGACGGCGATCAAGGGAGCGTGCTTTCGGTGCGAAAGGTGGTGAATGATCTTGGGAATCGCCTCCTTTCCTACACCACTTTCCCCCGTGACGAGCACGGAAATATCTGTGGGGGCCACTTGGATGGCTTTGAAGATGGCTCGGTCCAGCGCCGGATGGTTGCCAATAATGCCAAAGCGCTGCTTGACTTCTTGTATGTTGCTCATCGTCCGGAAGTTTCGTTCAACACATAGGTCAGCTTCAGGGGCTGACGCGTGGAAATACGGTTGGCCGTCGTCGTGTTCACGACAAAGTCGCCGCTCGCTTCCACCACAATTTTATAGGCCGCCGGTAGAGGGTTTTTGAAGCGGATGTCCATCGTTCGGCCCGACCAGACCGAATTCCAAATCTCCTTACCCGCCTGGTTGTACACGCGCACCGTGAAGCCCACCGTGAGGTTGGTGATACACGCGTCGTCCTTGGCGATGCAGAGCGATAGGGCGCCATCCGTCTGTATGCTTTGGTCCAACAGCACAAACTCTAGGGAAGGATCCTCCCAGGTGCCGTTGGCGAGGCGCGTTTGGGCCATGGCGGTGAAGCCCAACGTCAGAATTAGAGCGGTTAGAAGCTGCTTCATGATGCGTAGCCTTTTGCTTTTCCAATCAAGGTAGCCGCGGTCGAGCGTTGGATCTCCACCAGCACCATTTCACCGGGCTGGTAGTTCTCCTTGGGGAAGACCACAACGGTGTTGTAGGTGCTGCGCCCGTAGAGGTCATCGGCCGAACGCTTCGAACGGCCCTCCACCAGCACCTCCAAGGTCTGGCCAATGTAGGCGGCGTTCTTTTCCGCGCTGTGCTCCTGCTGCTTTTGGATGATTTCGTTGAGGCGGCGCTTCTTGACTTCGAGGGGGATGTCGTCTTCTAACTTTCGGGCAGCGTACGTATTGGGACGCTCCGAATAGAAGAACATGTACCCAAAGTCGTACTTCACATAGTCCATCAAGCTCAAGGTCTCGCCGTGCTCCTCCTCGGTCTCCGTCGGGAAGCCCGTGATCAAATCGTGCGAAATTCCACAGCCGGGAATAATCGTTTTAATGCGGTCAATGAGGGCCAAATACTCCTCGCGGTTGTGCCCGCGGTTCATCTCCTTCAAGATGCGCGAACTGCCGCTCTGCACCGGCAAGTGGATATACTTGCAAATGTTTTTGTGCGCCGCAATGGCATGGAGCACCTCGTCCTTCATGTCCTGCGGGTTGGAGGTCGAGAACCGAATGCGCATCTGGGGCACCGCCTCCGCCACCATGTGCAGCAAGTCCGCAAAATGCACGGCCGTCGCCTGGGCCATGGGGCTGGCCTTGCTAAAATCCTTCTTCAAGCCACCGCCGTACCAGAGGTAGCTGTCGACGTTCTGACCCAACAGTGTTACCTCCTTGTAGCCGTCCTTCCACAGCTGCGTGCATTCCTCCACAATGGTTTGTGGATTCCGGCTGCGCTCGCGTCCTCGGGTAAAGGGAACCACACAGAAGGTGCACATGTTGTCGCAGCCTCGGGTGATGGAGACAAAAGCGGTTACGCCATTGCCGCCCAAACGGACCGGCTCAATGTCGTGGTAGGTTTCTTCTTTGGAGAGAATTACGTTGACCGCCTTCCGGCCGCCGTCCAATTCCTCAAGCAGGTTGGGCAGATCGCGGTAGGCATCGGGGCCCACCACGAGGTCGACCAGCTTCTCTTCCTCAAAGAATTTCTCCTTCACGCGCTCCGCCATGCAGCCTAAGACGCCAATCTTCAGTTCGGGCTTGGTCTGCTTCAACGTATTTAATTGGTCCAAACGGTTGCGCACCGTCTGTTCGGCCTTCTCGCGAATGGAACAGGTATTGAGCAGGACCAAATCCGCCTCTTCGGCATTGGTCGTCGTCTCATAGCCCTCCTTTTGAAGGATGGAGGCCACAATTTCACTGTCCGAAAAGTTCATCTGGCAGCCGTACGACTCGACAAACAATTTCTTGCCCGTACCGCTTCCTTCTAGCACCAAG
>CAXRFY010000155.1:0-5289 GCA_964229925.1 Schleiferiaceae bacterium | reverse complement strand
TTGAAAGAAGATCAATTGCCCGAAGGTCAAACCCTGTTCTTCACTCAACGCAAATTGGCGGCTACGTTCATCGTTCTTTACGCTGTAACGAGCTCAACGAGCGCATGGGATTGGATCATGTCCATCGACACGCACTGGTTCTCCACCCTCTTTGGTTGGTACACGTTTGCGGGCATGTTTGTAACGGCTCTGACGGTATTGAACGTATTGGTGATGTACCTCCGCGTCAACAACTACTTGCCATGGGTGAATGAAAACCACCAGCACGACTTGGGTAAATTCATGTTTGCCTTCTCCGTATTCTGGACCTACCTCTGGTTCTCTCAGTACATGTTGATTTGGTACTCAGACATTCCCGAAGAAACGCCCTACTACTTGGCGCGCTTTGGCGAGTACAAGACCTTGTTCATCACCATGTTGGCCTTGAACTTCATCATGCCTGTTTTGGTATTGATGTCACGCGATTCCAAGCGTATCATGGGCTTCATCCTGTTGGCGGCCGTATTTGTTTTGGCGGGCCACTGGATGGACCATTACATCATGATCATGCCTGGTAGCGTGGGCTACAACTACGGTTTCGGTTGGGTTGAAATTGGAGGCTTCCTCTTCTATGCGGGATTGTTGCTCTTCGTTATCCAACGCAATTTGGCTGCGGCTCCTCTGAAGATGAAGAACCACGCCATGATTCATGAAAGTAAATTGTTCCACCAATAATAGTCTATTGATATGACCGGTCTTATGATGGTTGTTGTGCTTTTCTTGGCAGTTTTTGCAGCTGCCCAAATCATGCGCATCTACGAACTCTCGGTAAAAGTTCGCCAAGAGGAAGAATACGTGGTGACAGACAAAGACAATTCAAACCAAGGTCGTTTGATGCTGTTGTTCGGCATCGGCCTAGTGGTCTCTTTTTTCTGGATGGTCGCTGCATGGGACGAGTTGGCTTTGCCAAAGCCTGCGTCTTTGCACGGTGTCCAAATTGATCAATTGTGGGACATTTCCATGGGCTTGATCGTGGTCATGTTCCTGATCGTACAGCCCATCTTGTTTTGGTTTGCATACAAATACCGTGGAAACAAGGCGAATAAGGCAACGTTCTATGCGCACAACGACAAGTTGGAATTCATCTGGACGATTGTACCTGCTATTGCCTTGGCGGTCTTGATTATCTATGGTTTGACCACATGGTCCAACACCATGAATCCTTCTACGGACGAAGAGCCCATGGTTGTCGAAGTCTACGCGCAGCAATTCAAGTGGACCGCGCGCTACTCGGGTGAAGACAACACCTTGGGCTATGCGAATGTCCGTTTGATTCAGGGCGCAAATACGGTAGGTGTGGACACCAACCACGTCAACTCCGCGGACGATTTCTTGGCTACGGAGATTCACTTGCCCGTTGGCAAGCCTGTGGTGTTCAAGTTCCGTTCGCAGGACGTGATCCACTCGGCGTACTTCCCTCACTTCCGTGCCCAAATGAACTGTGTTCCCGGCATGGAAACGCACTTCCAGTTCACCCCTACGGTGACGACGGCAGAAATGCGTCAAGATCCCAATGTTATTGGCAAGGTGGAGCGCATCAATGCGATCCGCAGCGCTAAAGGTTTGGAACTTTACGAATACGACTACATCCTCTTGTGCAACAAGATTTGTGGTTCGGCCCACTACAACATGCAGATGAACGTCATTGTCGAGACACAAGCCGAATACGACGCTTGGGTCAAAGAACAAAAGACCATCTCTGAAACCCTTTAATTACGTACGTTTTAAAGAATCCCTATGGCTTCGCACGATCACGCTAACGACCACGCTCACGACCACGATCACGAGCACCACGTAGAAAACTTCTGGACGAAGTACATCTTCTCCCAAGACCACAAGATGATTGGAAAGCAATTCCTGATCACCGGTATGTTCATGGGTATTGTGGGTGTGTTCATGTCCATGCTCTTCCGCTTGCAGCTCGCATGGCCCGACCAAAAGTTTGCTATCCTTGAAACCTTCTTGGGCAAATGGGCGCCCGAAGGGCAAATGGACCCCAACATGTACTTGGCCTTGGTGACCATCCACGGTACCATCATGGTCTTCTTCGTATTGACCGCCGGCCTTTCAGGTACCTTCTCCAACTTGCTTATCCCCTTGCAAATTGGTGCACGCGATATGGCGTCAGGCTTCCTGAACATGTTGTCGTACTGGTTCTTTGCAGCCTCTTCGGTCATCATGCTCGTTTCGCTTTTTGTGGAGACGGGACCTGCCTCAGGCGGTTGGACCATTTATCCTCCTTTGAGCGCATTGCCCCAAGCCATGCCTGGTTCAGGAACGGGTATGACCCTTTGGTTGGTTTCTATGACCCTCTTCATTGCAGGTTCATTGCTCGGCTCCTTGAACTACATCGTGACCATTATCAACTTGCGCACTAAGGGCATGGCCATGACGCGCTTGCCCTTGACCATTTGGGCCTTCTTGGTGACTGCCATTTTGGGCGTTTTGTCCTTCCCCGTATTGTTGAGCGCCGCTTTGCTCTTGATGTTTGACCGAATGCTCGGCACGAGCTTCTACCTCTCCGACATCATGGTGGCTGGCGAGATGCTCCACAACGAAGGCGGTAGCCCCGTCCTCTACGAACACTTGTTCTGGTTCCTCGGCCACCCTGAGGTATACATCATCCTGTTGCCCGCATTGGGTATCACCTCGGAGGTTATCGCTACCAATGCGCGTAAGCCCATCTTCGGCTACCGTGCGATGATTGGATCTATCCTTGCGATTGCCTTCTTGTCCTTCATCGTTTGGGGCCACCACATGTTCGTAACCGGTATGAACCCCTTCTTGGGCTCCGTATTCACCTTCACGACCTTGTTGATTGCTATCCCCTCTGCGGTGAAAGCATTTAACTACATTACCACCTTGTGGAAGGGCAATTTGCAGTTCACTCCTGCGATGTTGTTCTCCGTAGGCTTGGTGAGCACCTTCGTGGCAGGTGGTTTGACCGGTATCATCTTGGGCGACTCTGCCTTGGACATCAACGTACACGACACCTACTTCGTTGTGGCACACTTCCACATCGTTATGGGTCTTTCGGCCATCTTCGGCATGTTCGCAGGGGTGTACCATTGGTTCCCCAAAATGTACCGCCGCATGATGAACAAGACCTTGGGTTACTGGCACTTCTGGTTGACCTTCGTCTCGGCCTACGGTGTGTTCTTCCCCATGCACTTCACGGGATTGGCCGGTCTTCCACGTCGCTACTACAGCAACGCCGAATTCCCCATCTTCGACGAATTGCAAGACATCAACGTCATCATCTCTATGTTCGCCATCTTGGGTGGTATCGCACAGTTGATCTTCATCTTCAACTTCTTCTACTCCATGTGGCGCGGACCCAAGGCTCCTCAGAACCCTTGGAAGTCCAATACTTTGGAGTGGACGACACCTGTCGAGCACATTCACGGCAACTGGCCCGGAGAAATCCCTGAGGTTCATCGTTGGGCCTACGACTACAGCAAGCCTGGCCACGACGAAGACTTCGTGCCCCAAACAACGCCATTGAAAGACGGCGAAGTAGCGCACTAAGAATTGTTCAAAGACTTTGCAAGGGCCGCCCATTTGGGCGGCCCTTTCCGTTTATTTTTGTTTTATGTCCCGCTTTATTGACGACGAACTTTCTCGGAACGAATCGGAAGCCGACCAGCGCCTGCGCCCGGCCACCTTTGACGATTTTGCCGGTCAAGAAAAGGCCCTGGAAAACCTGAAGGTCTTCGTTCAAGCTGCCCGCCAACGCGGGGAGGCGATGGACCATGTCTTGCTCCACGGCCCTCCCGGGCTGGGCAAAACGACGCTCGCGCATATCCTTGCCAATGAGTTGGGCAGCCAGCTGCGCATGACATCGGGGCCCGTGCTCGACAAGCCGGGGGATCTGGCGGGATTGCTGACGAGCTTAGAGGAGAACGACGTCCTCTTTATCGATGAAATTCACCGCTTAAGTCCGGTGGTGGAGGAGTACTTGTATTCGGCCATGGAGGACTTCAGCATCGACATCATGATTGAAAGTGGTCCTGCGGCGCGTTCGGTCCAAATTGGACTCAAACCCTTCACGCTAGTGGGGGCGACGACGCGTTCGGGCATGCTGACGGCACCGTTGCGCGCGCGATTTGGGATTTCGGCCCGCTTGGAATACTACAAAGTCGAACTGCTGAGCACCATTGTCGAGCGCTCTTCCGGCATTCTCAACATTGAAGTGGAGCCCAGTGCAGCTATTGAAGTGGCTCGTCGCAGCCGTGGGACGCCCCGAATCGCCAACGCCCTGCTTCGCCGCCTCCGCGACTTTGCCCAAGTAAAAGGCAACGGTGTCGTGAATTTGGAGATTGCGCGCTTCGGCATGGACGCCTTGGACGTTGACGAGCACGGCCTGGACGAAATGGACAATAAAATTCTGAGTGCCCTCATTGAAAAATTCAAAGGAGGCCCGGTGGGCTTAGGTACCCTGGCTACGGCCGTGTCCGAACAAGCCGAAACCCTCGAAGAAGTCTATGAGCCCTACTTGATCCAAGAAGGCTACCTCGCGCGCACCCCCCGCGGCCGCATTGCCATGGACAAGGCCTACCACCATTTGGGTAAGAAGGCTCCGAGCCAAACCGGATTATTCGACCAAGGATGACCCCGGATGCGGCCAAGCAGGTGCTGATATCCGCGGCGGATCGGCTGGGATTTCAAGCCTGCCGTGTGGCGCGCGCCGATTTCTTGGCTGAAGAGGCCCCCTCGCTTGACGCATGGCTCGCCAAAGGCTTTCATGGATCCATGGTCTACATGGAGAACCACTACGATAAACGTTTAGACCCCCGAAAGCTCGTTCCTGGCGCCAAATCGGTCATTAGCTTAGCCTACAACTATTTCCCCGAAAAGGACCTCGCAGACGGCGAAAAACCGCGCATCGCCAAATATGCCTACGGCGAAGACTACCACCGCGTAGTCAAGGACAAACTCTTCGAACTCCTGGACCACCTTCGCGAATCGCTCGGCGCCATTCAAGGCCGTTGCTTTGTGGATTCCGCTCCCGTTATGGAACGCGCTTGGGCCAAACGCAGCGGACTCGGCTGGGTCGGCAAGCACAGCCTCTTACTCCGCAAAAATGAAGGCAGCTTTTTCTTCCTCGCCGAACTCATCGTCGACTACGATTTTACCCCAGATTTCCCCGTCGCGGACCACTGTGGTACCTGCACCCGCTGTTTGGACGCCTGTCCCACCGGGGCCATAGTGGCGCCTGAGGTGGTGGACAGTTCCCGTTGCATTTCGCAC
>CAXRFY010000154.1:0-2243 GCA_964229925.1 Schleiferiaceae bacterium | reverse complement strand
CCCGGTTTGAAGATGCCGGCTTTTTCGGCGGCGATGGCCGCTCGGGTCGTTCCCAAAAAGGCCTGGTGGTCCAAATCAATATTGGTCACAGCAGCCACGAGCGGCAGCAGCACATTGGTGCTGTCCAGTCGGCCGCCCATGCCCACTTCGACGACGGCGACATCGACGGCAAGGTCCCGAAAGTACACAAAGGCCATCCCCACACTCATCTCGAAGAAGCTCAGTTCCAAGGCCTGAAGCGTGGGTTTCCAGCGCTCGACAAAGTCCACGACAAAATCTTCCGGGCAGGGCTGGCCATTGAGCCGAATGCGCTCCCGATAATCGACCAAATGCGGCGACGTGTACAAGCCCACCCGGTAGCCCGCCTCTTGCAAGCAGCTGGCCACCATGTGCGAGGTGGAACCTTTGCCATTGGTGCCCCCGATATGTATGGACTTGAAGCTCCGCTCAGGATGCCCCAAGGCCTCCATGAAGGCCCAGGTTTTGGCTAAGTCAATTTTGTAATTCTGCCCGCCCGTGCGCTGAAAAACCGGGAGTTGGGCGAAGAGCCAGTCCAGGGTTTCGGCGTAGCGGCTCACTGTCGGCTAAAGCGGTAGCGAATGGTGCCAATTTGCAAATCGGTGGCGGCGGGATCGCCTTCCCAACGCGTCTTCCGCGCGGCTTCCTCCGCTCGATTCACCAGGCAAGACTGAGAGGTAGTCGATCCAGACACCCCGCCTTCCACGCGCTGCACGATGCCGGCGCGGTCTACCCAAATACGAACCACCACCACACCTTCGCCTTCGCAGTCGTACAAAGGTTTGGGTCGGCCCAGTGCCTTGCGACTGCCCAGCTGGTAATCCCCACTGTTGCCCGTACCGCCATTGCCCAGGCCATTGCCTTGTAGGTCGCCGGTGGGTTTGCCCTGGTCGCCGGACCCCGTCGTGGTGCCTTGACCGCTCCCCGTTCCGGGATTGGCCGAATTGGTAAAGCCTCCCTTCAAGCGGTTGCTGAGCGCGTCCGAAACTTTGGGTTTCTCTGGCTCTTGCGGCTTTTGGGTCTCCGTGGTCGTGGGCGTAGTCGTCTTAGATTTTGGGGTTTCCTTGGGATTTTCGGGAAGCGCCGCCGCATCCACCAGGTCTTGCGTGACCGCAGCTTCGGTGACTTCGGGCGTGCTCGCGCTTGGCGCGCTCGCAGCCTCGGCAGGCGCGGCAGAGGTCTCACCGGCGCCATCCTCTTCGTACCCAAAATTCACCGGGATGCCCATCTCAGGAGGAGGGTCCTGGTAGGTGAGTCCAAACAGCGCAAAGGCGACCAGCAGCACGGCGTGCACGGACAGGGTGGTAGCCCAGCCGCGGCGCGTGTCTTTTTTATCCTGTTCGTCTTGCGTGTGCATGTTTAGGAGGGATCGGTGGCGAGCACCATTTTAATGCGGTTGCGGTAAGCGATGTCCATGATGCGGACGGTTTCGCCGGTGGGAACCGATTCGTCGGCGCGAAGGATGATCACCGCCTCGGGGTCGCTCGCGGCGGCCTCCAAAATGGCAGTCTCCAAAAGGGATTTATCTACGATGTCGCTGTTGACCGAGACTTGAAGGTCCGGGTTGATGGTGACCGTCACCGTGGATTTTTTCACTGTCTGGGCCTTGCTTTTGGGCAGGATGACGTCCAATGCGCTGGTCGTCACCAGGGTGGAGGTCAGCATGAAGAAGATCAGCAACAAAAACACCATGTCCGTCATGGAGGACATGTTGAATTCGGCCGATACTTTACTGCGGTTCTTGAGGTTCATGCGCTTGGATTCAAACGGGTTCGTCCAAGAGGTCCAAGAATTCGGTGCTCGACGTTTCCATCTTGTAAATCACCGACTCCACACGGGTCACAAGGAAGTTGTAGCCGAAGTAGGCGAAGATGCCCACGACTAGGCCGGCCGCGGTGGTCGTCATAGCGACATAGATACCTTCTGCCAGCATGTCAATTTGGACACCGCCCCCGGCATTGGCCATTTCTTTAAAGGCCAAAATCATACCGATCACCGTACCCAAGAGGCCCAACATCGGTGCGCCGCCCGCGATGGTAGCGAGGTAGGGCAGGTTGCGCTCCAAACGCTGGATTTCCAGCTTACCTTGGTTCTCAATGGAGGCTGAAATGTCTTGGAGGGGCTTGCCAATGCGGGTCAAGCCTTTCAAAATCATTCGGGCCACAGGGCTGTCCGAACGCTCGCACAAATTGATGGCGGACTGTACGTTGCCAGACGCTACGTGG
>CAXRFY010000153.1:0-4534 GCA_964229925.1 Schleiferiaceae bacterium | reverse complement strand
TACCCGTTTGACGGTGGCTTTTTTCGCGGCATCAAAGCCCAGGGCCTGGAGCCAGGCACCGTAGACGGGGTTGTGCTCGGCCTGGTAGTGGAAGAGCCGAACGGCGACCTCGTGGAAGGTGTCCGATATAAACGGATAGCTCTCACTCATCGCCTTCCTCACTTTGCATGGGGGCGCTCAAGGTCTGGACATCCACGCGCAAACTGTCGATGATCCATTGGTAGTACGTGGCCATCTTTTCCGCGTCGCTGTGGTAGTACGTGAAGTTGCGCTGCACCTGCTCCGGAGTCACGCCAAAGTCGGCGTAGAGCGTTTGGTAGTAGGCGTTTAAGGGGATGGAATCGCCCAAAAGGGTATTGCCCGTTCGGGCGCCCTCCAGGAGGTTCATTTCGTAAAGGAGTTTGACGAAGGTCTTCTCGGGCAGGAGGTCCTCCGGTTTTTCCGACGGGTTTTGCGGCTGGGCACTTCCTCCCCATTGGCACGCACTCAAAAGGCTTACCGCAAGGAGAAGGATGCCGGCCGTTTTTCTCATGGCCGAACGAAGAGCAAGCGTTGGCCCTGCGCCTCGCCACGGACCTTTCCGTTGCGGTAGACCAAATGGCCATTGACAAAGGTGTGGGTCACGCGCGCCGCAAAGGTGCGTCCCTCAAAGGGCGACCACCCGCATTTGCTTAGTACGTTTTCGCGCGTCACGTTCCATGGGCGCGAGGGGTCGACAATGACGACGTCCGCGTGGTAGCCTTCGCGCAAGTAGCCGCGGTCTTCGATGCCGAAGAGGTCCGCCTGGTTGTGGCACATGAGCTGGACAATGCGGGCGTAGTCGATGTCGTTTCTACGCGCCAACTCCAGCATGGCCGGCAGGCTGTTTTGCACCAAGGGTCCGCCCGACGGCGCATCTGCATAGGGGCGCATCTTTTCCTCCAGCGTGTGCGGGGCATGATCGGTCGAAACCACGTCAATCTTGCCATTCAGCAGGGCTTCGCGCAAGGCATTGCGGTCTGCTTTGGTTTTGACGGCGGGGTTCCACTTGATGAAGTTGCCTTTCTCGGCGTAGTCTTCGTCGCTGAACCAGAGGTGGTGGACGCAGGCTTCGGCCGTGATTTTTTTCTCGGCGAGGGGCAGATCGCCGTCCAGCAAATCCAGCTCCATCGCGGTGGAAACGTGGTAGAGGTGGAAGCGAGCGCCGGTTTTCCGCGCGAGCGCAATGGCGGCTGAGGAGCTGATGTAGCAACCTTCAGCCGAGCGAATGACAGGGTGGTCCGCCGCGGTGAGATTTTCGCGGCCCTTTTCGGCGATTAAACGCTCCAAGTTGGCCTGAATCGTGGCCTCGTCCTCGCAGTGCGCGATGAGTTGGTGGTCCACTTCGCGGAAGATGCGCTCCAGGGTTTCAGGGTTGTCCACCAGCATGTTGCCAGTGGAGGAGCCCATGAAAATTTTGATGCCCGCCACGTCCCGCTTGGAAACCTTCTTGAGCTCCTCCAAATTCTCGTTGGTGGCGCCCATGTTGAAGCTGTAGTTGGCCCAGGAAACCTCGGCGGCGCGTGCGTATTTCTTCTCCAGTTCCTCAACCGTGGTGGCTTGGGGAACGGTGTTGGGTTGTTCCACGTAGCTGGTCACCCCACCGGCAATGGCTGCCATGGACTCGGATGCGATGTCGCCTTTGTGGGTGAGGCCGGGCTCGCGAAAATGGACCTGCGTATCGATGACTCCGGGTAGGACGTAGCATCCGGCGGCGTCGATGACTTGAACCGTAGCGTCTTGGGGCGTTAGGGTCGTGTCAATGCGCTCAATGCGCCCGTTTTCCAAGAGAATATCGCCTTCTTGGATGAGGCCCTCGTTGATGAGGCGGGCGTTCTTAATTAAATAGCGTGGGGGTATGGAACTCATTTCCGGAATATGCTCGAAATCTTCAGCAAAATTACCCCAAAGACGGCCTCTCTAATAATGCCGCTGGACATTTTGCTTTGACCCAATTTTCGGTCCGTGAAGATGACGGGCACTTCGGCCAAATGAAAGCCCTTGCGCCAAGCGCGGAACTTCATTTCGATCTGGAAGGCGTAGCCGACAAAGCGAATTTTCTCAAAATTGATGGACTCCAGCACGCGACGGCGGTAGCACTTGAAGCCCGCCGTGGTGTCGTGGATGGGCATGCCCGTAATAAAGCGCACGTACTTGGATGCAAAGTAGCTCAAAAGCACCCGGGACATGGGCCAGTTCACCACGTTGACGCCATTGGAATAGCGCGACCCAATGGCCAAGTCTGCATCGTACACGGCGCAGGCATCCAGCAAGCGGGGAAGGTCTTTGGGGTCGTGCGAAAAGTCCGCATCCATCTCAAAGACATACTGGTAGTCGCGTTGTAGGGCCCATTGAAAGCCGTGGATGTAGGCGGTTCCAAGGCCAAGTTTTCCCGTGCGGCACTCTAAGTGGAGGCGGTCGCCGTAGGTCTTCTGAGCATCGCGCACCATGTCCGCGGTTCCATCGGGGGATCCGTCGTCAATGATTAGGACCTCAAAGCCTTGCGGCAAGGAAAACACCGCCTCCAAAATGGGGAGAATGTTCTCTTTTTCGTTGTAGGTCGGAATGATAACCAGCGATGCGGACATAGGCCCCAAAAGTAGGCCTTTAGGGCCGTATTTTTGAAGAAATCTGCGTTTTCCATGTCTGCTCCCCGTCTCTTTCTGCTCGATGCCTATGCCCTGATTTTCCGCGCCTATTTTGCTTTTGCGCGAAATCCTCGGGTGAACAGCAAAGGCGTGGACACTTCGGCCGTCTATGGCTTTATGCTGGCCTTGTTGGATGTTTTGGAAAAGGAGAAGCCGAGCCACATCGCCGTGGTGTTTGACATCGGCGGCAGCCAGGTGCGCGAGGAGCTCTTTCCCGAGTACAAAGCCAACCGCGATGAAACCCCAGAGGGCATCAAAGTCGCCGTCCCCTACATCCACCAGCTGTTGGAGGCCATGAGGATTCCGGCCTTGGGGGTTCCGGGCTACGAAGCGGACGACGTCATTGGCACCTTGGCGCAGAAGGCGGAAAAAGAAGGCTTTGACGTCTTTATGATGACGCCGGACAAGGATTTTGGCCAGTTGGTCACGGAGAAAATCAAAATCTTGAAGCCCGGACGTGGGGGCGATCCCGCGGAAGTCCTGGGCATCGAAGAAGTGTGCGCGCGCTGGGGAATTCAGCGGGTCGATCAAGTGGTGGACATGCTCGGCCTGATGGGCGACGCGGTGGACAACATCCCCGGCATCCCTTCCGTGGGGGAAAAGACGGCGGCCAAACTGCTGGCCGAATACGACAGCCTCGAAGGCATTTTGGAAAACGCCGATGCCATCAAGGGCAAGCTGGGCGAAAAGGTGCGCGAATTTGCGGACCAAGGCCGCCTTTCTAAGGTCCTGGCCCGCATCCTCACGGACGCCCCCATCGACCTTGACGAGCGTGACCTGCTTCGCGAAGATCCCGACACCGAGGCCTTAAAAACCCTGTTGGACGAACTCGAATTCCGGAGCCTCCAACGCCGCTTGTTGCCGAGCGCAGCCGCGGCGCCTAGTGCGCCCGCTGCGGCAGGGGGAAGTCCGGCCGCTTCTGGGGCAACGGCCTCCGGGGCGCCCGCGGCTACCGACGGTCAGATGGATTTGTTTGGAACGGCCTTGCCTGCGCAAGAGGTCCTGCCCGGCAGCGATGCCACGTCCACGGACCATACCTACACCTTGCTAGACCATGCCGTAGCCGTACAGTTTTTTGCGCGCAAATTGGCGGAGCAGCCCGCGTTTTGCTTTGACACAGAGACCACTTCCTTGGATACGCTGGAGGCGGAGCTGGTGGGCATTGCCTTTTCCTACGAGGCGCATACCGCCTATTACGTGGCGCTTCCAGCAAACCGGGAGGAAGCCATGGCCTTGTTGGAGCCCTTGCGCGGTCCGCTCGAAAATCCCGCCATTGAAAAGGTCGGTCACAACCTGAAGTACGACTATCAGGTCCTGCTGAACTATGGCATTCGGGTGCAGGGCGCCCTGGTGGATACCATGCTGATGCACTACTTGGTCGAGCCCGATCAGCGCCACGGTATGGACGATTTGGCCCAAAAGCTGCTCGGGTACAGTCCCATTTCCATCACGTCTTTGATCGGCCCGAAAGGCAAAAACCAAAAGTCCATGCGCGACGTGGACCCCGCGGCCGTGGCCGAATATGCCGGTGAAGATGCCGACATCACCTGGCGCCTGCGCAGCACCCTGCAGCCCCTGGTAGAGAGCACGGGCGTTCAGTCCATTTACCAAACCATGGAGGCGCCCCTGATTTCCGTTCTGTCCGACATGGAGTTGGCGGGTGTGAAAGTCGACAGCGAAGGCCTCGCGGCCTTTTCGGAGGAGCTCGGGCAGGACCTGGCGCGATTGGAAGCCGAAGTACACGAATTGGCAGGCCAATCCTTTAACCTGGGCTCCCCCAAGCAGCTGGGGGAGGTGCTCTTTGATGGATTGCAGATCGGCCGAGGCAAAGTGAAAAAGACCAAAACGGGTCAGTATGCCACCGGCGA
>CAXRFY010000152.1:0-2777 GCA_964229925.1 Schleiferiaceae bacterium | reverse complement strand
GCGAGGCTTCGCAACCCGTAAGGATTGCCGAGGTGCACCAAACCTACCTCTGCGCCTTTGGCTTTCCAGGCCTTGGCTCGGGAGAGTACGGCGTTCGGGATTTTGGCCGATTTCCAAGGATTGGCCGATGAGGCGGTGTGAAAAATCCAAACGCGGGGTCTCGTAAAGCCGTCTTGTCCGGGACGATACGAAGCAAGGAAAGCATCGACTTCCGCAAGTTTGTCCATACCTGGAAGGCGCGCCGCATCGGCCTGCCCCTCCCCAATGGGCACCATGAAGACCACGTCTACGACGACAGAGCTGCCCGACGTTCTAGAAACCATGGAATCTGGATCGTAGACCAAGGTGGCAGCCGCGGAATAGATGAAGGTGTTGAGCACTTTGCGGTCGGGAAGTGCTGCCTCGCTTACGGAAGGTAGGGCACCGTCCTCAGGGACGTATTTGGCTTTCGCCTCCAAAATGCGTCGCACATGCGCCTCCAACTCCGCACGGGTCAGACGGCCGCTTTCGACGGCCCGCGCAATGGCCTTCACTGCCGCCTTGGGGTCCGCCACAAAGAGCAACACATCGTTGCCCGCCTCGATGGCCTGAATCTCAATCTCTCCCGGTGTTAAATCTTGCGCTAGGCCCTTCATATTGAGGGCATCCGTGAAAATCAAACCGTTGAAGCCCAAGGAATCCCGCAGCCAATGCGTGACGATGGGCTTTGAAATGGAGGCGGGTGTGCCGCTTGGATCCAAGGCGGGAATGTTCAAATGAGCCACCATAATGGCGCCTACACCTGCATGAATTGCGCTTTCAAAAGGCCGCATTTCACGGTTGCGCAACGTCTCCAAAGAATGGTTCAGCGTGGGGAGCGTTTTGTGGCTGTCACTATCGGTATCGCCATGACCGGGGAAGTGCTTGGCGCAGGCCATGACCCCTTGACTCTGGAGACCCCAAAGCTCGTTGCGGGCCATTTGGTTGACCTGGTCGACGTCCGACCCCAGGGAGCGCTGGCCAATGATGGGATTTGCCGGGTTGGTGTTCACATCCACCACCGGACTGAAGTTCACGTGGATACCCAGGGCACGCGATTCCTGACCCAGGGATTTGCCATAGGCCCGTGCCAATTCCGGATCTCGGGTAGCACCGAGCGTCAGAGGCCAAGGCAAGCGTTCCAAGGAATCGAGGCGCATGGAGGCGCCCCATTCGGCATCTTGGGCGTTGAGCAAGGGCAGCCCCGTCCCGCGCATGGCGGCTGCCTGCGTACGCGCAATGGCGTTGCGCTGACGGCCAGGCCCGCCTTGCATCCAGATGATGCCGCCAATTTGTCCCGCTTCTGCCCAGGTGGCCAGCTGCTGCAGGTGGCTCTCGCCCTGGCGGCTGTAGCCCGCTACCATGATCATCTGGCCGGCCAAATCTTCGACCGTCGCCGAGGCGATCCAATCGCCGTAATTCCGGGATTTGAAGGGGTTAGATTCGGTGTATTCTGCTGGTCCCCAGCCAAAAGAAAGCAAGGCCAACGTCAAGGGCCACATCCGTTTTACCATACCCGAAATGTACCCCAAAAAAGGCTTTACCTTTGAAGGTCTATGGGACTCTTTTCCGCATTTTCTAAACAACGCCAGCCGCGAGGATTTAACCTTCAGCACCGCTACTACGACGAGAAAAAAGCCAAGATGGAATCCTTGCGCGCAGGGCGCCAGGGCCAACCCTTGAGCGCGTCGGAAAACCGCCGCGAGCAGCTCCGCGAGGCCTGGGCCTCCAAGCGCACGACGAATGTAAAGGGCAGTTCAGCGCGCGGACCCTTGATGTTGATTTTGATCCTGGGGGCTTTGGCCTACTTTGTGCTGCGTTACCTGGCCATCCCTCACATCCTTTAAGTCCATGCCCATCATTCACTACCTCCCCGAGGAGGTCGCCAATCAAATTGCCGCCGGCGAGGTCGTTCAGCGCCCGGCATCGATTGTGAAGGAATTGATGGAAAATGCCTTGGACGCTGGGGCTAGCGAGGTGACGGTGCTCATTCAGGACGCGGGCCGAACGTCCATCCAAGTCATCGACAACGGATGCGGCATGGACCCCGAGGACCTCGCTGCGGCCTTTGCGCGGCATGCCACGTCCAAACTGCAGTCCGCCGACGACCTCTTTGCCCTGCAGACGATGGGCTTTCGGGGCGAGGCTTTGGCCTCCATTTCGGCCGTTTCTCACGCAGCCATCAAGAGCCGAACGGTCCAGCACGAAGTAGCCACCGAACTCAGCTGCGACGGCGGCCAACTGGGCCAAGCTAAAAAAGCCGCAGGCCCCATTGGAACCAGCATCACAGCGAAGAACCTTTTCTTCAATGTCCCTGCGCGACGTCAGTTTTTGAAGAACGACGCCATTGAATTCAAGCATATTTCGGAAACGTTTACGGCGATTGCACTGGCCCATCCCGCGCTTAAAATGCAGTTGAAGCACAACGGCAAGGACGTTTGGATTTTGGACGCCGGGAATGCCCGTCAACGCGTAGCGCAAATCCTAGGCAAAAAGGCCAATGAGCGCCTCGTTCCGGTCGAAGAAGAAACGGATGTCGTCAAGACGGAAGGCTTTGTACTGCGTCCCGAACATGCCCGGAAAACCCGCGGCGACCAATACCTCTACGTCAACAAGCGTCCCATTCGCAGTGGCTACTTGCACCGAGCTATTGTAGAAGCTTTTGAGGGCCTCATTCCGGCGGAGCACCACCCCGCCTACGTCCTCTTTCTCACGGTCCCCTCCGACCGCGTCGACGTCAACGTACACCCCGCCAAAAC
>CAXRFY010000151.1:0-5342 GCA_964229925.1 Schleiferiaceae bacterium | reverse complement strand
AAGGCTGTCCTACAGGCCTACGCGCCTGCGCTACCCATCGACGATCCTAAAAATCTACTGGGCCTTCAGGCTTAGCCCTCTTCCCCAAAAAATTGCTTTTCGTAGAGGTTGGCGTAGGCACCGCCTTGGGCCAGTAGTTCCTCGTGGCGGCCCTGCTCCACGACACGCCCTTTGTCCAAAACGACAATTTGATTCGCATGCAGGACTGTAGCTAGACGGTGTGCCACGACGAGCGAGGTGCGTCCTGTTGTCAGGCCGACCGTGGCCCGTTGAATCCACTCTTCCGCTTGCGAGTCAATGCTGGAAGTCGCCTCGTCCAAGATTAACAGGCTCGGTTGACGGAGGTAGGCGCGCAGGAAGGCGAGCAGTTGGCGTTGGCCGGTGCTCAGCATACCACCGCGTTCTTTGACGTCGTAGTCCAAGCCGCCGGGGAGGCTGCGCAGGAATTCGGCAATGCCCATGGCTTCCGCAGCGTCCCAAATAGCCTCGTCCGAGATGGGACGGTAGACGGTGACGTTGTTTCGGACGGTGTCGGAAAAGAGGAAGACGTCCTGCTGTACAAGCGCTACGTGGCTGCGCAGGGAGTTTAGGCTCCAGTCGCGCAGGCGAACGCCATCGAGATGGATCTCGCCTTCTGTGACGGGATAGTAGCCCAAAAGCAAGTGCACCAGCGTGCTTTTTCCGGAGCCCGTCGCACCCACGAGAGCCCACGTTTCGCCCACCGGAATATGCAGGTCGATGCCTTTGAGTACGGGCTCATCGGGCAGGTAGGAGAAATGCACCCCTTTGAAGGCCACTTCGCCGGCCACCTGCGACGCGGCATGCCCACCCGTGGGCTCAATTTCGGCTTCCTCCTCGATGAGTTTCAAAACGCGATCACTCGCGACCATGCCCATTTGGAGCGTATTGAAACGGTCCGCCAACTGACGCAATGGCCGATAGAGTAAGTTGATAAAGAGAATCAGCGCCGTTAAGTCGCCAATGCTGATGTCTGCGCCACTTGCCGCGGCCAAGCCCCCATACCAAATGGCCAGGCCAATACTAACGGCGGACAGCATTTCGATGATGGGAAAGAACAAGCTGAAATACCAAATGGACTGAATATTGGCATCGCGGTGCTTGGCGTTAATGGCCTCAAAGCGTCCGTACTCCTTGCGTTCTCGGGTGAAGAGTTGCACAATGGCCATACCCGTAATGCGCTCTTGTACAAAGGCATTGAGAGCCGCCACTTGGTTCCGAACATCCGTAAAGGCCGACTTAATGCTCTTTTGGAACCAGCGGGTGGCAATGTACAGGAAGGGAATAACCGAAAGGCTAATGGCCACCAGCGCCGGATCGAAGAGGAAGAACATCACTGCAACCATCACGACAATTTTGAAGAGGTCGCCAAAAATCACCAGCAAACCGTCCGAAAATATATCCGCCATCGTCTCGACGTCGGAAACGGTTCGGGTCACCAAGGTCCCCACAGGCGTTTTGTCGAAAAACGGCATTTTGAAGTGCAAAAGGCGCCCAAAGAGCTTGATCCGAATGTCCTTGATCACGCGCTGCCCCAAATCATTGGTGGCATAGATAAAGGCAAACTGCCCCAGCGCTTCCAGCACCAAGGTTCCGCCCAACAGCACCATGGACGTGTACAGGGCCTGCCAATCCGCCTTGGCAACGGCATCGTCCACCCCTTCACGCACAAACACCGGCCGCGCCGTCGTCAAAGCGCCCATGAGCACCGACAAGACGGCCGCCGCTAGGGTCTGCCATCGGTAGGGCTTGGCATAGCCCAACACGCGCCGCAGCACCTGCCAGTCAAAGGCCTTGCCGGAAACGGCGGGTTTAGAAGGGGGCGTGTTCGCGCTCATTAAAAGGAGAATTTGGATAGGTGACGCCTGCAAAAGTAAGGCCATGCGCCGGGGCTGAATCCCCCGCATCGGGGCGTTCGCCGCCCAGTAGGAGGCCTTGCCACGACTCCCAACTGCGCTTGTCTAACGCATGTTCCACCATGGTGCCCACGAGGGACCGAACCATGTTGCGCAAGAAGCGGTTAGCGCGCACTTCAAACACCCAGGCATCCCCCAGGTCCACCCAACGGGCATGGTCCAAGGTGCACAAGGTCGTTCCTGTGTGACTGCCGGTCCGGGCAAAGGCGGAGAATTCGGTCGTGGTGAATAAACTTTCGGCCGCTCGGTGCAGCTTGTCCAAGTCCATCGGGCGCTGGTAGTACCACGCCACATCCGTGTCAAAAGCATTTTTACTGCGCCGCAACACATAGCGGTAGGCGCGCGAGGTGGCGCAAAAGCGCGCATGGAAGTCCTCCGCCACGGGCTGAATTTCATGGACGGCGATGCGCGGCGGCAAGAATCGATTCAACCGGTAGGTCAAATCTTCCACGTCCACCCCTTCGGGACCTTCAAAGTGGGCGACGTAGTTGGCGGCGTGAACGCCGGTGTCTGTTCGGCCTGCACCCACAACCTGAACCTCAGCTCGCAGCAGGGAAGAAAGGGCAATTTCTAGCTCCCCTTGGACGGTTTTTTGCCCGGGCTGCACTTGCCAGCCGCTGTAGGGCGCACCGTGATACGCCAAGCGCATCGCATACCGAGGGTTTTCCGACTTTTGCATAGATGAATGCCAAAGGTACTGCGCGCCGAATCCTTTTACTCTCCGATACGCACTCGCACATGGACGCCGATATCCTGCGCCATGCCGCAGCGGCGGATGAGGTCTGGCATGCCGGAGACATCGGTGACATCGCGGTGTTGGACGCCCTAGCGGCCGTCAAGCCCCTTCGTGCGGTCCACGGCAACATCGACGACGCCTCCATGCGCCGCGAAGCGCCGGCAGACCTCCACTTTGAGGTGGGCGGATTGCGGGTGTGGATGACTCACATTGGCGGGGTCGCCGGACGCCTCCCCTCTCCCATCAAAAAGAAACTAGCCGAACTGCGCCCTCACGTATTTATTTGCGGGCATAGCCACATTCTGAGGGCGGGACATGATCCTTCGGGGGTCCTATGCTTGAATCCAGGAGCCGCTGGCCACCATGGCTTTCACCACATGCGCACGATGCTTCGCTTCACCGTGGAGCAAGGCAAAGTCCAACAGCTCGAAGTTATTGAGCTGGGCAAACGCGGGCGTTTGGAAAATCTGGAGGACGCTTAGCGCAGGCGATCTGCCGCGCTCACCTTCTTTTCATCGGCCTGAATGGCTCGGTTGGCCAGGGCTGAAAAAATGACCGCCAACAAAGGGGCTGCGAGTTGAAGCATCGCCGTGTTGGATAGAGCCTCCATCTCACCGCCGTAGGTACCGTAGAGCAGCCATCCTTCTAGTACGAAGGCAACGATGACCACCACACGGTTTACCATGAATTGGCGCTTTCGGTGCTTGTAGTAGGTCACATTGGCCAAAAGCAAGGCCACACCCAGCCCCGACAGCAGCGCTTGGGCATTGCTGGCATTGCCATAACCGACCAAAAAGAACATCACAGCACCGAGGGCCATGTAGAGAGTTTGAATACGTTGCCACATAATGGCCGCAATTTCCGAATTTTTTGTACTATTGCAGTACATCCTCGGTGCATCTCTCGCACCTTTCTCCATCGAGACTTTCTTACTGAACCGACTTTTCAGATCACCCTTAGCATTTTTTATGGCTAATTCCCCTGATATCGAGGGATTGAAACTTCCCGAACTCAAAGCCATGGGCGAAGCCCTCGGCATCCCCAAGGCGCGTTACATGCGTAAACCTGAACTTTTGGAGGCCATTGCTGGCCTAGGCACGCCCGACACCGGTGCACCTGCTCCTGTTACGTCTGCTGCTTCGGCTGCTGCTTCTGCACCCGCTGGGGATGCCCCTGTGCGCGAGGAGCGTCGTCGTGGACGTCCTCCTCGTCAACCCGAAGCTGCTTCAGACGCATCTGCTGCTCCTGCGGCCAACACGGAAGAAGGCGACGGGCAGCGCGAGCGCAGCGAGCGCGGACCCCGTCCTGAGCGTGGAGAACGCGGCGAGCGTCAAGATCGCGGCGAGCGCGGCCCTCGTGGCGAGCGCGGAGATCGCGGAGATCGCGGAGATCGCGGCGAACGTCAAGATCGCGGTGATCGTCCAGAACGTGGCGACCGTCCAGAGCGCGGAGACCGCCAAGACCGAGGGGATCGCCCAGAGCGTGGACCTCGCAGCGAACGTGGCGAGCGTCAAGACCGCCAGGACCGCCCAGAGCGCGGCCCACGTCCCGAACGCCAAGAGCGTCCCGAGCGCCGCCAGTACGAATTTGAAGGCATCATCCCCACAGAAGGGGTGGTCGAAATGATGCCCGACAATTTTGCCTTCTTGCGATCTTCGGATTACAACTACTTGAACTCGCCGGACGACGTCTACATTTCGGTCCAGCAGGTGAAGCAATTCGGCCTTAAAACAGGCGACACCGTACGCGGAGAAGTGCGCCCCCCACGTGAAGGCGAGAAATTCTTCCCCCTCACCAAAGTCATCAGCATCAACGGCCGCGAGCCCGACTTTATCCGCGACCGCGTCAGCTTTGAGCACTTGACCCCATTGTTCCCCGACGAGAAATTCAATTTGACCGGCCGAAAGAGCACCCTCTCCACCCGCGTCATCGACCTTTTCTCCCCCATCGGAAAAGGCCAGCGCGGCTTGATCGTAGCACAGCCCAAAACGGGTAAAACGACCCTGCTCAAGGAAGTGGCCAACGCCATTGCCGCCAACCACCCAGAGGCCTACATGATCATTTTGCTCGTGGACGAACGTCCCGAAGAAGTAACCGACATGGCCCGCAGTGTGAATGCGGAAGTGGTTGCCTCTACGTTTGATGAGCCGGCGGAGCGTCACGTTCGGGTCGCCAACATTGTGCTTGAAAAAGCCAAGCGTTTGGTCGAATGTGGCCACGACGTCATCATCCTGTTGGATTCTATCACGCGTTTGGCCCGTGCGTACAACACGGTGAGCCCCGCTTCCGGCAAAGTTTTGTCCGGAGGTGTGGACGCCAACGCCTTGCACCGGCCCAAGCGCTTCTTTGGTGCGGCCCGAAACATTGAGAACGGCGGCTCCTTGACCATTTTGGCAACCGCCTTGATCGACACGGGTTCCAAGATGGACGAAGTCATCTTCGAGGAATTCAAGGGCACCGGCAACATGGAAATGCAGCTTGACCGCAAGATTGCGAACCGCCGCGTTTGGCCCGCTTTGGACCTCATGTCCTCCGGCACGCGCAAGGAAGACCTCCTTCTGCCCCCTGAGGTGCTGAGCCGCATGTACATCCTGCGCCGCCATTTGGCCGATATGACGCCTGTGGAAGCCATGGAATTCATGCACGACCGCATGTCCAAGACCCTCAACAAC
>CAXRFY010000150.1:0-2661 GCA_964229925.1 Schleiferiaceae bacterium | reverse complement strand
CGCTGCGAGTAGCTCAAGAATTCAAACAATTCGCTGCGCCCGCCCTGGATGTAGCTGCTCTTGGCGTAGGTGCTGCATTGAAGCGTCTGCGTCTGCTCCATTTGCGCGCTGCGCTGGGCCATCACGTTTTGAATCACGTCCCAAGCCACGTTGGTTCGCTTCCCAAAAACCGGCGCCATTTCCAAACGCACCACGTGGGTGTCCACTTGGGCCGTTGTCAGGAAGCTCTGTACCAGGAAGGCGATGAGCAGCAAGCGTTTCATACGAACTAAACGTTTAATGGCTCTGTACGGTCACGCAATCTGCTATGGCTTTGGCATGGGCGCGCAGGGCGTCCATATCGCCTTCCAGCGGTCCGTACGTGAGGGCCACTCCCATTCGGCGGTAGGGACGCGTGCTGGGCTTGCCAAACAGTTTTACGTCCGAATGCCCCATCGCCAAGGCTTCTTCCACACCCGTGAAGGTGGGTGGGTTTTCCCCCGAATCATGGGCTAAAATCACCGCCGATACCCCCGCTTTCTGGAGTTCAATAGCCGGGATGGGCAAGCCCAAAAAGGCCCGCGCATGGAGTTCGAACTCGTTGAGATTTTGGGTATTCGCCAAGGTGACCATCCCCGTGTCGTGTGGGCGAGGCGACAATTCCGAAAAGACCACGCCCTTCGAAGTAATAAAGAATTCAATGCCCCAAATGCCCGATCCTCCCAAGGCCTCCGTCACTTTGGCCGCCATGGCTTGGGCCTCGGCGAGGTCCTTGGGCGAAAGCGCACAAGGCTGCCAACTCTCTTGGTAATCGCCGCGCTCCTGGCGGTGGCCGATGGGTGCACAAAATAGCGTTGGGCCGTCTTTTTGGGTCACGGTGAGCAGCGTGATTTCTGTGTGGAAATCAATAAAGCCCTCCACAATGACCTCCATCAAGTCCCCGCGACTTCCTTCCATGGCATAGCTCCAGGCTTTGGCCACATCCGCGGGCGTTTTGACGACGGACTGACCCTTCCCGGACGAGGACATCAGGGGCTTGACCACGCAGGGCAGTCCAATTTCCGCGACCGCAGCCTCGAATTCCGTCAAGGTGGTGGCATAGCGGTAGGGGGCGGTTCGCAAGCCCAGCTCCCCAGCGGCAAGGTCGCGAATGAGCTTTCGGTTCATGGTGAAATTCGCCGCTTTCGCGGAGGGAACCACGTGAAAGCCTTCGGCCTCGTAGTCGTAAAAGCGGTCGGTCCGAATGCTCTCCACCTCGGGCACAATGCGATCCGGGCGGTGCTTCACCACCGCAGCATCCAACGCGCGGCCGTCCAGCATGTTGAAGACTTCGAAATCATCCGCCACTTGCATGGCAGGGGCTCCCTCGTAGGAATCGCAGGCCACCACATAAGCGCCTAAGCGTTTCAACGCGATGACGAGTTCCTTTCCAAGCTCTCCAGAACCGAGCAGCAGTATTTTTTTCATGTGCAGGCGTTTACCTCTTCAAAGATACGGAAGCCTGCGCCGCGCCTAGGCCTTGAAGGGACTGCGAAGCGTGTACTCTGGCAGGCAGTGAAAGCGGCGGGCGTAAAGCCGGAGCAGCGCGCGAACCACAGGCCGAGGACTAAAGAAGACAAAGCTGTTTTCCACCGGGACGGCACCCATGGTGCTCTTGATTTCGGTGGCGGTTCGGCCCATATTCAGCAGCGGCTTGCGCTCCTCAATGGCCAAACGCACCAAATCCATCATGCTACGCTGGTAAAACTGCGATTGCTGGGCATAACTAGGCTCAAATCCCATGTGCATCGCATGAACCGCTTCGTCGTCCACGATAGCCGTAATGAAGCCCACCCAATGGCCGTCCTTTCGGTAGCCAAAGACGCGAAACGCTTCTCCTAAGTTCTCTTTGTAGGCCTTCAGCAGTACCTCCAAGGACGCGGGCAAGGTCACCGTTTTGTCGCGCAAGGTTTGCTTGAGCAAGTAGGAGGCCCAGGCTGACCAGCTGTGTACGGGGGCATCGCTCAGGTCCACGTGCTCGCAGCCTTCGGCGAGTTTAAGGGCTTTTTTGGCGCGCGTCCGGTACTTGGTGCTCATGGCGCCCAAGTAGTCCTCAAAGGTTTCCCATTCGGACCGAACGGGCAGCACCATAAACGGCTCGGCAGGCACCACGATGGCCCCTTTGACGTCCTTTCGGCCCAAAACATTGGCCACCAGCACCTTGTAGCCTTTGGGCCAAATGGGCACCTGCGCAATCCCCTTTTCCCCATCGAGTTCCGGGAAGAGTAAACCGGGCATGGCATTGTGCCCCAACGTCCGAATTTTCACGCCCGCCAAAACCACATTTAGCACCCGCAGCAACAGCCTGGACACATACTTTCCGGTGGGCCGTTGGAGGGCCAAATCCGCATGCAGATAGGACTGGCCATTGACGCGCAACCATCCCTTCGCTCCGGGGAGCGACGTTTGGACGGCTTCAAAACGCGTGGGACTTAAAGCGGGTAGGTGCAGCATGGCGCAACTTCAACAAGGGCTGTGCCACGAATGTTCGGGCTACAAGATGGCAGGGTTTGGGGGTTTGGGGGCTTGGGGGGTTCAAGGGTTTAAGGGTTGAAGGGTTGAAGGGTAAAAGAGGCATTACTTCATTCAACTAGCCAACAAACTAACTAACCAACTAGCCAACAAACCAAGTCTAATCACACT
>CAXRFY010000149.1:0-3708 GCA_964229925.1 Schleiferiaceae bacterium | reverse complement strand
AACTGGCACCTTGAAAGCAAGGCGGCGTTTACCTCAAAGCTGGGGTTTTCCGTCGTGGCGCCAATCAATGTGATGGTTCCTTTTTCTACGGCGGCCAACAGGGCATCTTGCTGCGATTTGGAGAAGCGGTGGATCTCGTCGATGAAGAGCACACGGCCTTCCGGGTGGAACATGCGTTCTTTTTCGGCGCGTTGAATCTCGTCCCGAACGTCCTTAACGCCACTGGAAATAGCGCTCATGGCCGTGAATGGGCGGTCCACATGCGACGCCAGCAGCTGCGCCAAGGTGGTTTTCCCCACACCTGGAGGCCCCCAAAACAACAAAGAAGGCAGGCGCTTTTGATCCAAAGCGGGCTGTAGCGCTCCCTTCGGACCTACGATGTGACGCTGGCCCACATAGCCTTCTAGGCTTTTGGGACGCATGCGTTCGGCAAGTGGGGCGCTGCTCATAGGCCGGAAGGTAGGGGTCTTTGACGTCCATCGCCAAGGCTTTTTTGCAGCCATCCCGATTCACCCAGTCCAAAGAGCGCAAAATCGTACTTGACGGGATCCTCGGCATCCATGGCGCGCAAGGCGGCATCCAGCTCCATGACGGTTTTTCTGTCGTTGGCCTTGCGCTGGACCAATCCCAAGTCACGCGCCACATTTCCGGTATGCACATCCAAGGGGCAGGAGAGGAGGCGCGGGGACAAGCTAGTCCAAAGCCCAAAATCGACGCCCCGCGCCGCTGGCCGGACCATCCAACGCAAATAGAGGTGGAGGCGTTTCGCGGCAGACCCTTGGGCGGGGGAGGCGAGGTGTTTGGCAGAACGGGAGTCTATCCAATCGCCCGCAAACGCGTGGCGGAACCGATCGATGGCGGGCCCTAAATCGGATTCGCCGGCCCGGTGGGAGAAGGCAGATTCTAAGGTGGAATGCGTTCGGTACCAGGATTGTAGGGCCTTCATGAAGCGCCAGCCGTCTTCGGGAAGGAAAGTTCGGTGCGCCCAGGTTAGGCCTTGTACATCCTCCTCGCTCGCGTCGACGAGGAAAGCCACGGGCGAATCCCCCAGATCGGCAAACATGGCATCGGCCGATTGCAAGATGCTGCTTCGGCGTCCCCAGGCGATGAGGGCGGTCATGAGTCCCACTGCTTCGATGTCTTCGCGTCGCGCGTAGCGGTGGGGCATGCTAATAGGGTCAGCCGGAATGAAATCGGGCTGCTCGTAGCGCAGGGCCCATTCATCCAGCCATTCCTTGAGCGCGTGGCTGGGAATCAATCCCGCCATGCGCCGTCACTGAGATGGAGGGTGCGGTCGGCATTTTGGGCCCAAAGCTCCGAATGCGTTACCACCACGATGGCGAGATCGGCTTCGTTTCGGGCTTGTTGCAATAGCTGGAAGAGTTCTTCCGCGCGCTGGCTGTCCAAGTTGCCGGAGGGTTCGTCGGCGAGCAGGAGCTTGGGCTGGTGCACTAAAGCGCGGGCCACGGCGACGCGTTGCTGTTCACCCCCACTGAGGGCGCCGGGTAGATGGTCCAGGCGGTCCACAATGCCGAAGGCTTTTGCCCATTTTTGGGCCTGTGCTTCCACGTCGCTTTGGCCGCCAACCCAGCCCGGCATACAGATGTTCTCGAGCGCGGTGAATTCGGGCAAGAGGTGGTGAAATTGGAAGACAAAGCCCAACTCGCGGTTGCGAAAGCGGTCGATGTCTTTGGATTTGGTCGGGTAGGGCTGCCCATTAAAGCTCAATTGACCGGAGTCGGCCGAATCCAAACCTCCCAAAATGTGCAAGAGGGTGGATTTTCCGGAACCGGAGGGACCCGTGATGGCGAGGAATTCGCCTGCATGGACCTCCAAGGAAACTTCCTTTAAGACGTTTAAGTCGCCGTAGGACTTGGAGATAGATTCGGCGCGTAAGAGGATGGACATATCCCTCAAAAGTAACGCGGAATTCCAGCATTCGGGAAGTACCTTTGTGCGGCAATCACGAAAGCACATTCTCCATGAACCTCCACGAATACCAAGGAAAAGAAATTCTCGCCCAGTACGGCGTACGTGTTCAACGCGGCAAAGTCGCTAGCACGCCGGAAGAGGCCGTTGCAGCAGCTAAAGCGATGACCGAAGAAACCGGCACGCAGTGGTATGTGGTTAAAGCCCAGGTACATGCTGGTGGTCGTGGCAAAGGGGGTGGCGTCAAATTGGCCAAAAACTTCGACGAGGTTACGGCACGCGCTACCGATATTTTGGGCATGCAATTGGTCACTCCTCAGACCTCCAAGGAGGGCAAAACAGTACACCAAGTCTTGATTGCAGAAGACGTGTACTACCCCGGCGAAAGCGAGACCGAAGAATACTACATGAGCATTCTTTTGAACCGCGGTGCGGGTCAAAACATGATCATGTACAGCCCCGAAGGCGGCATGGACATTGAAGCCGTGGCGGAACACAGCCCGGAGAAAATTTTTGTTGAGCATATCGACCCTGCCTTGGGCCTGCAGGATTTCCAAGCGCGGCGTATTGCGTTTAACCTCGGTCTTTCGGGTACCGCCTTCAAGGAGATGGTGGCCTTCGTAAAGAGCTTGATGGCCGCCTACCAAGGCATTGACGCGAGCTTGTTTGAAATCAACCCGGTCCTCAAGACCAGCGACAACAAGATTTTGGCCGTAGACGCCAAGGTCGTTTTGGACAACAATGGCTTGATTCGTCACCCTGAATTGGCCGCCCTTCGTGACTTCCGCGAAGAGGATCCCACCGAAGTCAAAGCAGACCAAGCCGGTCTCAATTTTGTGAAGCTGGATGGCAACGTAGGCTGTATGGTAAACGGCGCTGGTTTGGCCATGGCCACCATGGACATCATCAAGATGGCCGGTGGCAACCCTGCCAACTTCTTGGACGTCGGCGGTACGGCCAACGCTGAGCGCGTAGAAAAAGCCTTCCGCATCATCCTCGAAGACCCCAATGTGAAGGCCATTTTGGTCAACATCTTTGGCGGTATCGTTCGTTGCGACCGCGTAGCCCAAGGCATTGTGGATGCCTACACCAGCATTGGCGAGATTCCCGTGCCCATCATCGTTCGCTTGCAAGGCACCAATGCTGCAGAAGCGAAGGCCTTGATCGACGAGAGTGGCTTGAAGGTGTATTCCGCCATTCAGCTGAAAGAGGCAGCGGCCCTGGTCAACGAATTGGTCGGCTAAACGGGTGGACCGCGTTGAGATTGCCTCGGCCGGTTTCAATCTGCTTTACGCACTTGGTATTGTCTGGAAAAAGCGTTGGGCCTGGCCCGCGGGGTTTCTAGGCTGCGCACTGGCCGTCTATCTCTTCTGGGACCTTTACCTCTATTTAGAAGCGCTTCTCAACGTGCTCTACGCAGCTTTAGCCCTCTACGGCTGGTGGACCTGGTCACAGACCGAATCCCTTTCTTCCCATGCGCATTGGCCCGGTACTCGTCTCCTGGGAATGCTGTTGCTGCTTGTGGCGGTGGTTTGGCCCCTTGGCTATGGCTTTGACCACTGGAGCGATAATCCGCGTCCGTATGCCGACGCTGCCATCTTTTCGTTCAGCGTGGTAGCAACCTGGATGCAGGCACAGCGCATCTTTCAAAATTGGTACCTATGGATGGGGATCAACCTGGCCATGGTATTTCTCTGTACGGACCGAGGCTTGCTTATCTACGCGGGCTATTCCGCCATCATGCTCTTTATGGCCTTCTATGGCGCATACTCCTGGCGC
>CAXRFY010000148.1:0-19589 GCA_964229925.1 Schleiferiaceae bacterium | reverse complement strand
TGCTGTTCCGCACGCAGTTTCCAAATGGCACGTGAGAAGGCAATCAAATTTCGCCAGGGGTCGGAGCCGCCTGTTCCGTAGCCCGTTTCATCCCAATATTCGCGTGAAACCTCCTTCATAACGGAGAAGCCCTGCGCTTCTAATGCCTGTACGACGGTGGATTTTCCCGTACCTGGAGCGCCAGTCAATACGATTCGTCGAACAGGAGCAGATGCGTTGTTACTTTGGGGTGTCATTATGGATACGGTTGCCTTTAAAAACTTGCTGGAGCAAAACTACACTTGGCCCAGCATTTATATGTTCAAATTTGTCTGTCCAGCTAGCAATGAAAACATTGCCTACCTGGAGGGTTTGTTCAATTCGGAAACGTCCGAAATCCAAATCCGTCAGTCTTCCAAAGGGAACTTTGTCAGCGTGACGGCCAAGGAATTGATGCTCTCTGCGGATCAGGTCATAGAGCGCTACGCCAAGGTCAAAGAGATACCGGGTTTACTTTCCCTCTAAGTCTTCGTCCGCCGTGGCTTCAGCGGTAGGTTCCTCGTCTTTTTTTGAGGCTTTTTTCCCGCTTTTGACCTCCTTGGCTGGCGTTTCCTCGGTGGCCTTCTCAATGAGCAGGCTGAGCTTTTCCGCTTCTGCCTCCACACTGAAGTGAATGGTGTCACCGGGGTGGGCGAGGCCTTTCACGATTTCCTCTGCTAAAGGATCTTCCACAAACTTTTGGATGGCACGCGCCAGGGGACGGGCACCGTACTTGGGGTCATAGCCTTTTTCGCCAATAAACTGAACGGCTTCGTCGGATAGATGGAGCTCGTATCCAATTCCTGCCATGCGCTTGATCAAGGCGGCGGCTTCGATCTTCACAATTCGGCTAATGTCTTCTTTCTCCAAGGGGTTGAAGACGATGACGTCGTCGATTCGGTTCAAGAATTCGGGCGCAAAAGCCTTCTTCAGAGCACTTTCAATGACGCCTTTGGCCAAATCATCCGCATTGTCTTCGCGCGTCTTCGTGCCAAAACCAACACCCGCACCAAAGTCCTTGAGCTGTCGTGAACCAATGTTGGACGTCATGATAATCAAGGTATTCTTGAAGTCCACTTTGCGGCCCAAACTGTCGGTCATGTGCCCTTCGTCTAGGGCTTGAAGCATCAAATTGAAGATGTCGGGGTGGGCTTTTTCAATTTCGTCTAGCAAGACCACGGAATAGGGCTTGCGGCGCACTTTCTCTGTGAGTTGGCCACCTTCTTCATAGCCGACATAGCCCGGAGGCGCCCCAACTAAGCGCGAAATGGCGAATTTTTCCATGTATTCGCTCATGTCGATCCGAATGAGGGCATCGGCGGAATCAAAGAGCTGAACGGCAATCTCCTTGGCGAGCTGGGTTTTTCCAACGCCCGTTGGGCCCAAGAAGATGAAGGAGCCAATGGGCTTGTTGGGATCTTTTAGGCCCGCGCGGTTTCGCTGAATGGCCCGCACCACTTTCGTTACGGCTTCATCTTGGCCAATAATTTTTGCCTTAATGCTGTCTTCCATGTGGGCGAGTTTGTCCAACTCTTGCTTGGCGACCTTTTTAACAGGAATGCCCGTCATCATGGCGACAACCTCTGCAATGTGCTCTTCCGTGACGGGTTGACGATTTTCACGAAGTTCTTCCTCCCAGCGGGCTTGTGCCTTACTGAGTTCGGCTTCCAAGTTCTTTTCGTCATCGCGGAGCTTGGCGGCTTCTTCATACCGCTGACGGCGTACCACTTCCATTTTCTGCTGGCGAACGCCTTCCAAATCCTTTTCCAGCTGAGCCACTTCTTCGGGGACGACAATGCTCGTAATGTGGACGCGGCTTCCCGCTTCGTCCATGGCGTCAATGGCCTTGTCCGGAAGGTGGCGATCGGAAACATAGCGTACCGTCAATCGAACACAGGCTTCCAAGGCTTCGGGCGTGTAGCTAACGTTGTGGTGGGCTTCGTAATTCGGCTGAAGGTTTTGCAGAATCTGAAGGGTTTCCTCGGGAGAAGGGGGGTCCACCATGACCTTCTGGAAGCGACGCTCTAAGGCTCCATCTTTCTCAATAAACTGGCGGTACTCATCAAGGGTTGTTGCGCCGATGCATTGAATTTCACCGCGGGCTAAGGCGGGTTTGAACATGTTGCTGGCATCCAAAGACCCCGTGGCACCGCCTGCACCCACAATGGTGTGGAGCTCGTCAATGAACAAGATGATATCGTCGTTCTTCTCCAACTCGTTCATTAGGGCCTTCATGCGCTCCTCAAACTGACCGCGGTACTTGGTGCCCGCTACAAGGGATGCGAGGTCCAAGGTTACGACCCGCTTGCCATAGAGGACACGGCTTACTTTCTTTTTGATGATTCTCAGAGCGAGCCCTTCCGCAATGGCGGATTTGCCCACTCCAGGTTCACCGATGAGTAGGGGGTTGTTCTTCTTCCGGCGCGACAGGACTTGGCTCACGCGCTCAATCTCTACCTCGCGGCCCACAACGGGGTCGAGTTTGCCTTCTTCGGCGAGTTTGGTCAGGTCTCGCCCAAAATTGTCGAGAACGGGCGTCTTGGATTTGGGATCCGCGCTGGCTTTGCGACTTCCTGAACGGGCAGTGGGACTGTCCTCGTCCTCCTCTTCGTGCAGAGAGGCCGTTGGACGTTGGCTTTCACGTGTAGTAGCGTCGGAGTCCTCCATGAACTTGGTCTGGTATTCCGCCTTCACGGTTTCGTAATCGACTGCCATGTTCTTGAAAACGCCCGTCACAGGGTCGTTTTCGTTGCGCAGGATGCACAAAAGCAGGTGCGCGGTACGGATGACTGCGCTGCGGTAGAGTTTCGCTTCTAGGAAGGTTGTTTTAAGTGCTTTCTCCGCTTGACGGGTGAGCGGGATGTTTTTCCGCGGCGAAGCGCTTGGGTCGCCCAACTCGGTCAGGCCTTCCACTTTTGTCCGTAACTGGCTTAAATCCAGACCCAAAGACAATAGGATTTCTACGGCCGACCCTTGGCCTTCCCGCACGAGGCCCAAGACTAAATGTTCTGTGCCAATGCTATCGTGGCCCAGGCGAAGGGCTTCTTCCTTGCTATAGCCAATCACGTCTTTTACGCGTGGCGAGAAATTTTCATCCATACTTCCAAAGTAACCAATACAATGCCAAGTGTTGCACCGCTGTGAATAAGAACATTTATAAACATCAAATTGTGCATAAAACGTGGCTTAAATCCGCATAAACACTGCATATAGGCGGGTTTCAGGGTGTATTTTTACGGGATATACCATAATCTGACAAAATGGCGGACGCTGAACGTATTATTCCAATAAACATTGAGGAGGAGATGAAGAGCTCGTACATCGATTATTCGATGTCGGTTATTGTATCCCGTGCCTTGCCTGATGTACGCGACGGATTGAAACCCGTACACCGCCGCGTGCTTTTCGGCATGAACGAAATGGGCAACTTCGCCTCTCGCTCGTACAAAAAATCCGCCCTTGTTGTGGGTGAAGTCATGGGTAAGTACCACCCCCACGGCGACTCCGCGATTTATGATACGGCGGTGCGTATGGCCCAGGACTGGTCCCTGCGCTACACCCTGATTGACGGACAAGGAAACTTTGGTTCGGTCGATGGCGACTCTCCTGCAGCTATGCGTTACACGGAAATCCGGATGCGCAAGATCACGGAGGAGATGGTTAAGGACATCGATAAAGAAACCGTTGACTTCAAACTGAACTACGACGACTCCCGCGAGGAGCCCACCGTACTGCCCACGCGTATCCCCAACTTGTTGGTCAATGGCGCTTCGGGTATTGCTGTGGGTATGGCGACCAACATGCCGCCTCACAACCTCACGGAGACGGTGAATGCCACCATTGCCTACGTGGACAATCCTGAGATTGATGTCGACGGCCTCATGCAGCACGTGAAAGCACCTGACTTCCCCACGGGAGGTATCATTTACGGCTACGACGGCGTTCGCGATGCCTTCCATACCGGTCGCGGCCGAATTGTGGTTCGTGGACGTGCTACCATTGAAGAAGTAAATGGGCGCGACTGCATTATCGTTTCGGAGATTCCCTACCAGGTGAATAAGGCCGAAATGATTAAGAAGACGGCTGAGCTGGTCAACGAGAAGAAGCTGGAGGGCATTAGCGACATCCGCGACGAATCGGACCGAAAGGGCATGCGCGTCGTCTTCGTTCTCAAGCGCGATGCTGTGCCAAACGTCGTCTTGAACAAGCTGTACAAATACACGCAGCTCCAGTCGAGCTTCAGCGTGAACAACGTAGCGCTCGTTGCAGGGCGTCCTGCCACGTTAAACTTGCGCGACATGATCCACTACTTTGTGGAGCACCGTCATGAAGTCGTAGTGCGCCGAACGAAGTACGAATTGGCCCAAGCTGAGAAGCGCGCCCACGTCCTCGAGGGCTTGCTGATTGCCATCGATCATTTGGATGCGGTCATCGCCTTGATCCGTGGATCAAAAACCGTGGACGATGCACGTGATGGCTTGATGAGCAAGTTTGGCCTGTCTGAAATCCAGGCAAAAGCCATTTTGGAGCTCCGTCTTCAGAAGTTGACCGGCCTTGAGCGCGACAAGATCAAAGCAGAATTCAACGAGCTCATGGAGCAGATTGCCTACTTCAAGCGCATTTTGGACGAGAAAGCCCTTCGGATGAGCATCATCAAGGAGGAACTTGTTGAAATCCGTGATAAATATGGCGATGAGCGACGCTCGGAGATCGAGTACGCAGGCGGCGACATGCGTATTGAAGACATGATTGCCGATGAGGACGTGGTCATCACCATCTCCCACATGGGCTATGTAAAGCGCACGCCACTGACCGAATACCGCACCCAGAGTAGAGGAGGAGTTGGCGCGCGAGGTGCCACCACCCGTGATGAAGACTTTATCGAACACGTCTTCGTTGCCTCCAACCACAACTACCTGCTCTTCTTTACGGAGCAAGGAAGGTGTTTCTGGCTGCGCGTCTTTGAGATTCCTGAAGGCAACCGTACCAGCAAGGGCAAGGCCATCGTCAACTTGATCAATATTCCCCAAGACGATAAGGTTCGCGCCTTCATCAACACCAAGGATATCAAGGATGAAGAGTACGTGAATTCTCATTACGTGGTCTTGTGTACCACCAAGGGTATCATCAAGAAGACCACATTGGAGGCTTACAGCCGTCCTCGCGTCAATGGCATCAATGCGATCACGGTGCGTGAGGGCGACCAGCTGCTGGAAGCGCGCTTGACAACGGGGTCCATGGAGATTTTGATGGCGGTGCGTTCGGGTAAAGCCATTCGCTTCCCGGAAGAGAAGGTGCGACCCATGGGTCGAAATGCCTCCGGCGTTCGTGCCATGGCGCTCGATACCAACAACGACGAAGTGGTAGGCATGGTCTGTACGGACAGCGACCAAGAGTCCATCTTGGTGGTGAGCCAAAACGGCTACGGCAAGCGCACCTTGGTCGAAGATTACCGTGTGACCAACCGAGGCGGTAAGGGCGTTAAAACCCTGAGCATCACGGAGAAGACCGGTGATTTGGTCGCCATTAAAGTGGTAACTGATGAGGATGACTTGATGATTACCACAAAGAATGGTATCATGATCCGAATGGAAATGAGTGAAATTCGGGTAATGGGCCGTGCAACCCAGGGTGTTCGCGTCATCAACCTGAAATCCGGTGTCGTCATCTCTTCCGTGGCCAAAGTGCCTCACCAAGAAGATGAGGAAACAGCCGAAGTACTTGAAGCAGGTGCTGAAGGTGGAGTAGAGGGGGAGGCCCCTGAAGCCCCAAGCGCTGAAAATCAAGAATAATTTTCACCTAAACGTAGATTCAACGCCCGGCCCAAAAGGTCGGGCGTTATCTTTGTACTCTATTATTGACTCTATGAAAACGACAGCATTCTTTGGAGCTCTGGTTTTGTCCATCTCCGTTTTTGCGCAAGCGCCAAGCGTATCGAGCGCCAAAATTGCCATGGACCGTGGGGATTTGACCGAAGCGAAGAAGTACATCGATGAGGCAACAGGCATCATCAACGAGCAGCCTGCCGCCGAGCAGAATCCCAAGTTGATGCCCAAGTACTACGCGTACCGTGGTCAGGTTTACTACAAATTGTACAAGGACGAGGCTTTAACACAGCCTTCGTACTTGGATGAGGCCGCCAAGAGCTTTAGCGATTGCATTGCCTATGAAGCTTCTAGCAAGAAGCAGCGCTACAGCAAGGAAGCGAACGAAATGCTTCCCTACATCGGTCAGGACTACATCGCCTTGGCGGAAGATTTGAACTTTAATCAGGAGGATAAAGCAGGCGCGGTAAAAGCGTATGAAGCAGCGTTTGAACTCCGCAAAGGCTTGGGCACTTTGGATACCTTGACCTTGAGCTACATCGGGTTCCTGTCACAGGATTTGAAAGACTATGAGAAAGCGGAGAGCGTCTACAAAGAATTGATCCGCTTGGAGTTTAAGAACATTATGTGGACGGGTGTTTTGGTCGAAGATGGCCAGCGCTATCCTTTCCCGGATAAGAAGACCTTGGACTTCTACGTTCAGACTGAACGCGCTACAGAGCCACAGCGTTCTGAGAGCACGGAGCATGAGTTCTACACGCAGCTTTTGTGGGTATACAGTGAGACCAAAAACCAAGAAGCCTACGATGCCTTGATGAAGGCGGCACGCGCCAAATTCCCCAATAACGACCAGTTGTTGAAGATGGAATTGCAGTCGTTCTTGGACAAAGAAGACTTCGACGGTGCATTGGCCAACTTGGAAGAAGCCTTGGTGGCAGATCCCAAAAATGCTTTGTACCTCTACAACGCGGGCTTTATCTACCACCAGAAGAAGAAAAACGTGGAAAAAGCACGTGAGTACTACCAAGCCGCTATGGAAGCAGATGCAGAATACCTCGATGCTGTCTACATGTTGGGTTTGTTGCACATCGAAGCATCCAACGTGGTGGTTGAGAAAATGAACGACTTGCCCCGTAACGCGAAAAAAGAATACGACAAGTTGAACGCAGAGAAGGATGCCGAATTGGGCAAGGCGCTGGTGTTCTTTGAAAAAGCCTACGGCATCAACGCCAAGGACGAGGCCACTTTGCAAGCGTTGCGCGAAGTTTACTACAAACTCGGCAAGTACGACGATGCGAAGCGCATCATGAATGAGCTTGGCGCGCTGTAAGCGTAGTCGAACCAAGAAATACGAAGCGCGCTCCGAAAGGGGCGCGTTTTTTTTTAGCGAGAGTTCTTGGAGGCTGGAGAGAACGTGCTTCGCCAAGTGCTTTGTTAGTTGATTGGTTTGCTGGTTTGTTCGTTTGGGTGTGGCTGCTGCAGGGTGGGGTTTCTTATTTTATTAGTTAACATAATATATATTATAGGCAATTCATTTGGTTCGTTGGTTTGCTGGTTTGTTGGTTAGTATTCTTCTACTCTTAAACCCTTAAACCCTTTTACTCTTAAACCCTTTTACCCCTTAACCCTTGTACCCCTAGGATTCGCCGCCCGCCTTTTTGGAATTTGAACCACAGGATGTCCAAGTCCAGAATCTGCGTAGCGTGGATCGGCGATCATGGGACAGCGTTCGATGAAGTCGACTTCTAGGCTGAGGTAGCCGAGTTCGTCTTGAATTCGGCCGGTGAGCAGATAGACGCCGCGATCCTTGAGCACGTAGCGCTTGACGGTGGGCGGAAAATGCACGGTATCAAAGATTTGGCCGTTGTGCTCCTGGAAGGTCGCGAACTGCATGTGCTCGCCCTTGACGGTCTTGCTGTGTTTGACGGTGACCAGGTAGCCGAGAATTTGGACGGTTTCGCCGATGTGCTTGGGCCAATGCTTGACCGAGGTGCTGCGCTTTCCCTGCCAGCCGGTGAACAAATCAAAGGGATGGCCGAGGCTGAATCCGAAGAGTTCGAGCTGGTCGTAGGCTTCGTCCAAGGCATGGTGTGTTAAGTTGGGCAACGAAAATGCCCGAACAGGCTCCTCAAACAGCGACAAACTGGGCGCCGCTTGAGGCTTATGTCCCAGTCTATGGTGGGCTTCCCAGAGCAAGGCACGCTTGGGTTGGCCCGTAAATCGGAAGGCTCCGGCCCGAATGAGCAAAAGCAGCGCGTCCAGCGATAGTGGGTGTTCTGCGCGGTGCATGCGGTCGATGAACTGCCCCAGCGACGTGAAGGGGCCGTTTTGGACGCGTTCTTGATCTAGGGCGCGGCAAACGCTTGTGTCGATGCCGGAAATGCGTCCGCTGCCCAGAATAATGCGGTTTTTGGGCCGTATGCAGGTGTCTGTTCGCCCGTCATTGACGCAGGGAGCTTCGATGCAGGCGCCGTGGCGGCGGGCTTCTTGAAGGTAAAATTCGGCTCGATAGAAACCTCCCCCGTTGTTGACCGTGGCGACGAGGTATTCCAAGGGGTAATGGGCCTTTAGGTAGAGGCTTTGGAAGCTTTCGACCGCGTAGGAGGCCGAATGCCCTTTCGCAAAAGCATAGCCTGCAAAGCTTTCAATTTGGCGCCAGATTTCGCGTGCATCCGCGTCTGGATAGCCTTTTTCACGGCAATTGGCAAAGAATTGGCGCTCGACCGCCAGGAATTCTTCGCGCGAACGGTACTTGCCGGACATGCCCCGCCGCAAGACATCGGCTTCTGCGAGGCTCAGTCCAGCGTAGTAATGCGCCACCCGAATCACGTCCTCCTGGTAGACCATGACGCCGTAGGTTTCGGGCATGATGTCCAGCAAAATGGGATGTGCGCGGCGGCGCTTTTCGGGATCGCGGTGGCGCTCAATGTACTCGCGCATCATGCCGGACTGCGCCACGCCGGGCCGAATGACCGAACTCGCCGCCACCAGCTCTAAATAGCTGGCGGTCTGCAGTTTCTGCATCAGCATGCGCATGGCGGGCGACTCCACATAAAAACAGCCCATAGCTCCCCCCTGCCTCAACAAGGCCAAGCTGGGCGGATCCGTCTTGAAGCGCTGCACATCGTGAATATCCAGCTGTGCGGCCTCTGCGGGCCGCGTTTCCTTGAGGATTTCCACGCATTCCGAAATCTTACTCAGCCCTCGCTGCCCCAAGATGTCAAATTTGTGCAGGCCGACATCCTCGGCGGTGTACATGTCAAAATCTACAGTGGGAAAGCCCTTGGGCGGCAAAAAGGTCGTCGAAAAGGCGTGCAGCGGCTCCTGCGCAATCAAAATCCCGCCGGAGTGTATGCTCATTCGGTTGGGCAGCCCGTGCAGCCGATGCGCGTACTGCAGGAGCCGCTGGGCGCTTTCGTCCCCTCCGGGGATCTTCCCGTCTGCTAGGGCGTCAATCTCAAATTTGGGCAGGCCAAAGACCTTTCCAAGTTCGCGCACCACCGCTCGGTACTGGAAGGTGTTGCAGGCGCCCAGCAGAGCCGTGTTGGGGAAACGCTTGAAGATATAGGCCGTCAAATGCTGCCGGTCGCGCCAGGAGAAATCCAGGTCAAAGTCGGGCGGCGATTGCCGGTAAAGGTTGATAAAGCGCTCAAAGTAGAGGTCCAACTCAATGGGGTCCACATTGGTGATTTTCAAGAGATAGGCCACCATGCTGTTGGCGCCACTCCCCCGCCCCACGTAGAAAAAGTCCTGCTTCTGCGCGTAGCGAACGATGTCCCAATTGAGCAGGAAGTAGGCAGTGAAGGCCTTCTCCTGAATGATGGAGAGCTCTTTCTCTAGGCGCTCTAAAATGGCACGCGTGACCTTGGGATAGCGGTGCGGAAGGGCGTCCAGGCAGAGGTGGCGCAGCAGCGCTTGGTCTTTTTGGGCGTCACCGGTGTAGGATTGCTGGTTCTTGCCCCCGATCCCCTTCCCGAGCTGCGCATCCCAAGGGGGAAGCGTTTGCAAGAACGCTTGGCTGCGCGCCCAGAGGGCGGCAGGGAATCGCGCGGCAACAGCGGATTGATCCTCCCAGCGGTGTGCGTTGGGCAGGTGGTCCCCAGCGCTTAGTTTGCTGAGTACGGTGTTGTTCTCCATGGCGCGAAGCAGGCGGTGGCTGTTGTAGTCTCCGGTGGTTCTGAAAGCCATGGTGGTCCAGGCAAGGCAGCGGGCGTACGACGGATGGCGTTGCGCGCGCCGCACCTCTTCCGGCTCTACGCCTATCCATTCGTGGTCGGCAAGCGGACGTTGGGGCGCGTGCGCAAAGGGATAGAGGATGCGAACCTCCGGAAGCGTGGGCACTTCCTGCAAGCGGTGTGGACGGGCTTCGCTCAGCCAGGCGTTGAGGTGCTGGAAGCCTAGTGTGCTTTCAGGGAAGAGTACAGCGATACGCTCTCCACCCTGCCGAAGGTCTACGGCGGGCTGGATGGGAATTTTAGCCGCCTGCAGGGTAGGTAGAATCCCGGCTGTGCTGTTGATTTCAGCGAGGACGAGCGGTTCGCAGCCGTGGAGTTCGGCGAGGTGGAGGACGTCTTTGGGCTCCAGCACTCCAAATCGGAAGCTGTACGCCGTATGGGAAAGCACCATGGTTAGGAGGGGCGCATGCCCTCTAAGCGGAGATCGTCTTTCGTTTGGTACTCCTCTTCGCTAAACAGCCGTTCTCCCACGGGCAAGAGCATCTTGACGTCTTTGTTTCGCGGGTTTTTAATGGCGGTAGAGATGGGATAGGCATTGAGTTTCTCGCCTGGATAGGGCGCCAAAAGGTCGGTGATGTCACTGAGGTCTGTGTCTAGCGAGAGCCAGTCACGTTCGGCGTCGCGCGGGAGAATGACGGGCGAGCGGTGGTGGCGAATGCGCTGTGTGACGCTGTTTGAGGCGGCTGTGATGATGGCAAAGGACCGAAGAATCTCCCCGGTAGTGGGATTTTGCCATTCGTCCCAAATGCCCGCAAAGGCAAAGGGGCGCTCTTGCTTGCGCAAGTAAACCAGGTAGGGTTCGCTGAGCTTGGTGTCCTCAGGGCCTTCGATAAAGGCGTCCGCCAGTACAAGGCAGCGCTGGCTGCGTATGGCTTTTCGGAAACTGGGTTTCTGGAGGATCCCCTTGGCGCCGGTGTAGTCGGGTTGGTTTTCGGGGTTGTGGTCTCCTTCCGCGCGCGCATTGAGGAGGCACATGGGCTTCTGGGCCCAATGCGGCACTAATCCAAACTGGAAGTATTGGACTTCGTTGGGGCGGTCGCTTGCGATGACGGGCGCGCGTTCGCTGGCGGCTACATTGGGGTTATGCGGAAAGAGTTCGGGTTGGGGAACGCTCACGCCAAAGCGCTTTTCCACCACTTCTACCCGGCTTATTTGGACGTATCTACCGCACATAAGGCTATCAAATTTATAGTTTAATTAATTATGTATAAAATACTGGTAATAAGTTATTTAAAAATTAGTATAGAAAATATCTATAAGGTGATTTTAGGGCTTTTACTGCCTTCGGTTGGCCAGTAAGGGAGGCGGCTCTCCATTGAAGGGATTGCTGCGCCCAATGGTCCTCGCCCCTACTCCAAGCGCTCGAACGACTGCCCTGTCCCCGTACGTACTTCGTATATGGTCCATGGCGGCGTAGAGGCGGTCGTTTCGGTCGCAACTCTCAAAGAGGTGGTACTGCTCCCCTCCCCCAACGAGTCCGCTGAGGTGAACGCCAATGAGTCGAATTCGCACGCGTCGATCGTAAAGACGCGCAAACAGCTCTTTTGCCTTGGGAATGAGGATGGCGTCTGAGGCGGTATAAGGAAGCGTGATCTGCTGGCTGTGTGTCTGAAAATCCGCATAGCGAATCTTAATCCGCACGCAGCTGGTGAGCTTGTGCCCTCTCCGGAGTTGAAAGGCCAGGTTTTCCACCATCGCGACCAGAATGCTCTGCAGCTTCTCCAAGTCCGTCGTGTCCTGGTCAAAGGTGCGCTCCGTGGAGATGGATTTGCGCTCCTGAGTGGCTAGGACAGGGCTCTCATCTACGCCTTGCGCCTTTTCCCAGAGGGTCTGTCCGGGCTTCCCGAAGACGCTGTACAGCATGTCTACGGGCATTTCCTGCAGGGTACCAATGCTTTGGACGCCTAGGTTGCGAAGCGTTTGGTAGGTCTTTTCGCCCACCATGGGGATTTTCCGGACCGAAAGGGGCGCCAGAAAAAAGCGTTCACCACCTTGCTCCACATGGCGCTGGTTGTTGGGCTTTGCTTCTCCTGTGGCGACCTTGGAAACGGTTTTGTTGGCAGATAGGCCAAAGGAAATGGGGAGGCCGGATTCGCGCATGACGCGTTGACGAAGCTCTGAGGAGAACTTGAGTGCGCCAAAAAAGCGGTCCATGCCCGTTAAATCGGCATAAAACTCATCGATGGATGCTTTTTCAAGGATAGGAACCTGCTCGCGAATGATGTCAGTAACCAACTTGGACTGCTTGGAATAGGCAGCCGAATTTCCACGAATGACCACAGCATCGGGGCACAAGCTACGCGCCATGCGCATAGGCATGGCTGAACGTATGCCGTACTGGCGCGCTTCGTAGCTACAGGAAGCAACAACACCTCGGTCAGAGGTGCCCCCAATGAGAATAGGACGGCCTTGGAGGCGACTGTCGTACAGCCGCTCCACGGACACAAAAAAGCTGTCCAGGTCCATATGGAGAACGTGCCGGTGCATGAATCATCGCCTTAGGCTACGTACTTCCCTAGTTCTGTGCGCAACGCGCGAACCTCTTGCTGCAAGGCGTCCAAGCGATGTAGGACGGCGTCGTCTGTTCCAAACTTGGCCGACAGGTCCCATTGTATGCTTCCTTGCACCTTCCAAACCTCTAGGAGGTCCTCAACGTGCACGCGGTACGGCGCATAGATGGGGTTATCGGAAACCAACTCAATTTCTCCGCTGCTGGCGATGTAGTTGGTGGCACGCTTAAAGACAACGCCTTGGTCTTGTGTTAAGAAGACGTAGAGTTCTCCCGTTTTGATCGAGGTCCAATCTTGTACATAGCTGGAAATCACGTAGGATCCCGGAAGGAAGGGCAACATGCTGTCCCCTTGAATTTGGAAAACGCGTCGCGTCTCCTCAGAGGAGAGTTCTGGAATGGGAAGTGAAAACTGAGGAAGGGCCTCAACAAAGTCAATATCTCCGTAGCCGCCTAGGTAACCAGCTGCTGCTTTAACAGGCACCAGGGAGATGCGCTCGCGGTTGGTCTCGGGGTCGATGGGTACGGCGAGAACGCGCAACTTCCGGCCGGCTAAGCGCTCGCGGTCCACGGGGAGCTCTTCCGTAGGCGCAGAAGGACCACTTAAAAGCGCATCTATGCTGACGTCAAACAAGCGAGAGAACGCGAGGAGGCTGTCGATTTTAGGCTCTGCCCTCCCCTCTTCGTACGCGCCAATTAGGGAGCGTTTCAATCCAACGCGCTCAGCGAGTTGCTGTTGCGTCCAGCCGTGCTTCTTGCGAAGTGCTTTTAAAGTAGCTGCGAGTTCCATAGGTGTGCTATTTAAATTAGGATACTAAAATAATTAGCATTTTGGAATTGTGCAAATTTTTTTAGTCCGCATTAAAGGGGCTGTCCACCATAGCATGTCCCGCAAGCCACGCACCTGTCCAAGCTGCTTGGAAATTGAATCCGCCCGTAAGCGCATCAATGTCTAGCGCTTCGCCCGCAAAGAACAAACCTGGAACGATACGGCTTTCAAAGGACTGGAAATTCACTTCGTCCAAGGCGAGACCGCCGGCCGTGACAAACTCTTCTTTAAAGGTGCTTTTATCCACGACTTGAAAGCTAGATTCCGAAAGCGTTTCCGCCAATCGACGCACAACGGGCTTGGGCAAGTCGGACCAATTTGCAGTTTCGGGTATGCGGGCGTGGGTGCATAAAGACTTCCACAAACGAAGAGGCAAGCCGTAAAGCGCGTTGGAAACCACGCGCTTGCGCTGGAAGTCAAAGTCTTTTCGGTAGCCGTTGAGCTCTTCAAACAGGTCCTCGGGGTCTTCGTCCGGAATCCAATTCACGAAGATGGTAAAGCGGTAATCCTGCTGCGCCATCCACCGTGCCCCAAAGGAGGAAAGTTTGAGAACGGCAGGACCGCTTACTCCCCAATGGGTGATCAGCAAGGGGCCTTCGGTTTCAAAGCCGCCGACGGGAAGCGTGATGCGCACATTCGGCACCGAAACGCCAGCCAAGTCTTTCAAACGCGGATCGCGAATATTAAACGTAAAAAGCGACGCCACAGGCGGAACAATCGTATGTCCAAGTGTCTGAAGATTGTCCCACATCTTCTTGGATCCACCTGTAGCTACAAGTACACGGTCAAATACATGACTCTCGCCGGACTCCATGTGAAGGTTAAAGCCCTGTTCCAGAGGTTCAATTCGCTTGACGCCACTTTTCAAATGAAAAACTACACCGGCACGCTGGGCAAATTCCAACAAACAATCCGCAATGCTGCTCGATTGGTTGCTCACGGGAAAAACACGACCGTCTTCTTCAATTTTTAAATCCACTCCGCGGTCTGTAAACCACTCCATGGTATCGCCGCAGGCAAATTTGGTGAAGGGACCAAGGAGTTCGCGGTGGCCGCGCGGATAGTACGCGACTAACTCATGGGGATCAAAACACCCGTGGGTAACATTGCAGCGTCCTCCACCTGAAATAAGCACTTTGCCTAAGAGCGTGGCTGACTTTTCAAAAACATGAACCCGAGTGTCGGGTGAGGCCTCGGCAGCAGCAATGGCCGCGAAGACGCCAGCGGCGCCTCCACCAACTATACCAATGGACGCAGGAGTACTCACCCGACAAAATTACGGGGATTCTAGCACTTAACGCTGCCAGCCGGGTGGTTTTGGCGCAGGAGTTCGGCGAATCTGAATGTAGCGGTCTTTCAGTTCAAAATACTCCAGATCGTAGACGCCGTAGCAGAGGGTGCCATCTTCCATCAAGTCAAAGGTGGTGCTCATTTTGGGATCAAAGCCGTGAAGCATAAGTTCGTCCTTATGCACAAGGCTTTGGCCGGATTGGAGATGGTCAAAAAGCAAGCTATAATTCTGCTTTAAACTGCGGTGGTAGGGTCTGCAAATTCTGTTAGCGTCCATCATTCGGGCATTGTGGTAAGAGTTCCTGCAGCCGTCGTCACAGTATTTTTTGTCAGCACGTCCAACGAGGGGCAAGCCACATTGTAAGCAGAAGGTTTGATTTCGTTTCATAGAGGTGTGTTGATTATGAGTTTGTCGTTCGGAATGCAATTTATATTGTGTCATATGAGATAGTCGTTTGTAAATGGATATAATTATTTACAGCGTTTTTAACAGTTTGTACCGCTATTTATACGGCTGACTAACAGTCAATTGCAAATTTTGAATTGAATCAAAAATCCAATCAAATGGCAAACATGAAAAACAGAATCACGTTAATTGGCCGCTTGGGCCAGAATCCCGAACTCAAGACGTTTGACTCGGGATCGCAGAAGTGCACGTTCTCGCTAGCAACCCATGAAAGCATCAAGAATGCGCAAGGGGAAAAGCGGGAGGAAACCCAGTGGCATCAAGTGGTGGTATGGGGTATGCTTTCGGAACTCGCCCTGAAATACCTCAAAAAGGGGGATTTGTGTGCCTTAGAAGGAAAGGTGCAGTACCGAAGCTATCAAGACGCGCAAGGCGTCACCCAGTACCGAACGGAAATTGTGGGCAAAGACCTTCAGTTCTTGAGCCCAGTTTCAGGGGCGGAAATTCCCAACGAGGCCAAATAGGCGCCGTCGAGCACTGCGCCTAGCTCAAGGTGATCCAGGGAGGTGGATGTTTCCGTGCGCAACCAGGTGGGTTGCTCGGCATGGAAGGTGTCTACCTCCCACTTCACCCTATACTCCCCGTTGGATACGCTCTCATGTACACGGAGGTGGCAATGGCCGCCGGGGTGCGCAAGTATCCATTCGTTGGCAGGACTTGCATTTAAGGGAAGCTCTGTGTATGCGGACGATTCTGAGGCATTCAACCAGTGGGAAGCATGGGCGTCCAACGCGCGAAGGCATTCAGCTTCGGCGAAAGCCACCGTCTTTCGCTCCCAATCCTTGGGTGAAATGCCGGTTTCAAACGTGATGGTCGCACAGCCTGTTTCCTGGAAGTACTCGCCAAAGGCGGTTGGGTAAAAGGAATCGTCAAAACGAGCAACCTGTCCTGGAAAGCCCTTCCTTAAAGCGAGGGCCCAGTGGTGCAAGATGCTTTGCGCTTGGCGCTGAGAGGCTGTGATGCCTTCGGGGTGCCCTTTCGGCGCTAAGAGTGAGAAACTCGCAGGCTTGTCGCCTCCTTCGGGGTAAAAGCGGGGCCGCTGATCGTGCAGGTTTAAGGCAATGTCTGGCTGAAACCATGTCCGGCAGGCCTCCAGAGCCTTCGCTTCTGCAGACACTTGATCCCGCGCATCGCGGTTCACGTCCACGCCACACGCGTTCACCCGCGTGAAGGCTTCCGCCCCATCGGGGTTTAGGACGGGGATCACGCACCAATGCCCTTGAACCTTGGAGCCGAGGAGCTGAACTAAGGCTTCATAGCCTGTGGGTTCGTTGCCATGCATGAGCGCCCAGGCGAGTATGCGCGGGCCGCTGCCTTCCTGGACAAAAGCGACAATAGGCCGTCCTTCTTCCGACGTGCCTATTAATCGCTCTTCCCAGCCAGACGCGGCTTGGCGAGCAGATTGTAAGCGAGTGGTGAAGGATTTGTAGCGCACGGTTTAAAGATACTACGTGGATTAGCCCGCTATACCCGATGTTTGCAGGATGAAGAAATTTGCTGCCCTCCTCCTACTCGCGGGTTCCATCAGTTTGAAGGCTCAAACCTTCACGTTTTGCGCGGGAAGCTGTGCCGACCTTCGCACGGACGAATCGGAATCCATTTTCCTTACCATTGCGAAAGAAGAAAAGCAGTTCTTCCTGTGGCTGGGCGACAATTTGTACTTCAAAAAGCCCGATTGGCAGAACGAAAGCACCATGCGGGATGCCTACATGAAGCGATTCCAAGGAGATGCGGTTCAAATGCTGCTCCACAGCAGCCGGCAGCTCGCCATCTACGACGACCACGACTACGGCCCCAACGATTCGGATTCCTCATTCGTGGGCAAGCGTGAAAGTGCGCAGGTTTTCTCGGAATTCTGGCTGGAAACCCCCACGCAAGTTGATCGCTACCACGACATTCGATGGTCAGAACGCTACGGAGACGTCCTGATGGTAGGCTTGGACGATCGCGCACACCGAGGCCCCGTAGGCACGGTGATTTTAGGCAAGGAACAGCTGGCTTGGCTCGCGGCGCAGTTGGATGCCAACAAAGACGCATCCATTGTCTTCATCGCGGTGGGTTCACAGGTGCTGAACGAAGCCGAAGTATTTGAAAACTACAGCCGCTTCCCCGCGGAGCGTGACGAGCTTTTGGCCCTCTGTGCCCGCGCAGAGATGCCCGTGGTCTTTTTAACGGGAGACCGCCACCACGGCGAAATCAACCAGAAGCGCGTCAACGGGACGTTGTTGACGGAAATCACAGCTTCCCCCCTCACCTCCACGACGCACAGCCCGAGTGCGGAGGAACTCAAGGCGAACAAAGCGCTCGTGAAAAACACCGTGGTGAACGAGGCCCATTATGCACGTATCACGTGGATGGATGGGAAGCGCCTTTCGGTCCAGTTGGTGGACGCGAATGGAAAAGATCTTGTTTCCAAAGAATTCAAGCTGGGCCGTTAAAACCATTCGGCGACTTGAGGGTTAAGAGGGCATGTATGTACTCGAACGCACCCAAGAGCTGCCCGTCTCCGTAGCGCAAGCCTGGGAATTCTTCTCCTCGCCGCACAATTTGGCCAAAATCACGCCTAAAGACTTGGGCTTTGAAGTCCTTGGCGCCGTGCCAGAGCGCATGTATGAAGGTCTTTTCATTAACTACCATGTTTCGCCCTTGTTTGGCATCCGCATGAAGTGGACCACAGAGATCACCCACGTGAAAGACCAGCAGTACTTCGTGGATGAGCAGCGCATTGGCCCGTACCGAATTTGGCACCACGAGCATTTCTTTGAGGCCACGGAACATGGCGTACGCATGCTCGATCGGGTGCACTATGCCTTGCCCTTTGGGATTTTGGGGCGGCTGGTACATCCTTGGTTGGTGAAGCCACGTCTTGAGGAGATCTTTAACTTCAGATTTAAGGCGGCCGAGGCCCTCTTTCCTGCCTAAATTTGGGCCATGGCCAAATCCAAGCCTTTAACGGAAAACCCCATCGACGCGGACAAGGTAGCGGAGCAACCCGGATTGCTGCCCTACGCACACCACGTGGGGGGCGTGCCCATTGTTCCCACGGCGGAAGGAGTGCAGCGCAGCACCTCGTTGAATGCCATGGACTTCCAGACGGACTTGCAGCTGGATCAAATTCGGGCTCAAATGGAGCTTTTGGCGGATCAAGCGCGAAGCATACAGCGACGCAAGCAGGTGTCGGCATGGATTTATTCGGCCAAAATCAGTTTTAAGCCGGAAGTCAACCACGTCTACCATTTGTACCAACGCGAGGACGGAGAACACGTTCTTTCGCTGTTGAGCCCAGAAGAATTTAGCCGCAGCAAGCGGAGCTTGGGTGAATTTGTGCACAGTGTGCGGCTCCTCGGCGATCACACTTGGCATATTGAACGATGACCCCATCCCCTACCGCTCTCCAAGATTCCCGCTACGCTGAGGTAAAAGATGGCCGTGCGCAGGCGCAGGAAGTTTGGCTGCTGCACGGGTATGCGAGCCACCAAGACGATTTGCACGGCTTAGCTCCCTATCTCACCAAAAACTTTACGGTGCGGTCCTTGCGAGCCACCTATCCCTTGGATATGGGCGGTTATGCGTGGTATTCGCTGAGTTTTGATGCGAAGGGTGTTCGGCAGGTGGATTCTCCGGAGGCGTTTTCGTCTGTGGAACGGGTGAAGTTGGCGCTGGAATGGCATGCCGCTGAGTTTCCCCTGTCCCCACGCCCTATCCTCGTGGGATTTTCCCAAGGAGGCATTCTCAGCAACGCCATTGGCTACAACCACCCGCATTTGGTGCGCGGCGTAGCAGCGATAGCGAGCTATTTTCCATGGGAATGGGAAGGCCATAAAGGCCAAGCTGAGAGCCTTAAACTCCCCTTTTGGGCCGCCGTGGGCACCGAAGATGGGGTCGTCCCAGCGAGTCTTTCGCTGCCAACGTACGAGCGTGCGCAAAAAAAGGAAGGCTTGAATCTAAAGGTGAAGACCTTTCCTATGCCGCACACCATCAGCCCCGCTTGCTTTGCGGATCTGCATACGTGGTTGCTGGAAGTGGCAGCCAACTAGTTTTTACTAGGCTCCTCCGAAAGGCGCCAGGAGTAAGCGCCATAGAAGGCCATAAAGAGCATGATGGCGGAATAGCCCGCGTAGATAAGCAAGCCTCGGTCCGTACAGAGAAATACCATGGCCTGGTTGATCCCCATCCACATATACCAATTTTGAAAGATGCGTTGTGCCTGCATCCATGTTGCTACCACGCTGAACGAAAAGATGGCGGCGTCGGCATACGGCCGTGGATTATGGCTCCATTGGTCAAAGCCATAACCAAGGGGCCAAACCACCGCCACAAGCAGCAACAGCATGCCCAGGAGACGAGTAACGGGCCAATGCGAATGGGAAGAAAGGGATTCGGTCTGTGACCAGGTCCACCAGCCGTAGAGGGCTAA
>CAXRFY010000147.1:0-3794 GCA_964229925.1 Schleiferiaceae bacterium | reverse complement strand
CCTCCTCAAAATCCGCCGCCTTAAATGCGATGGAGGCATCCAGCATTTCGGAAATTAAGGGAAGTAGGACCACCTGCTCAAAGGCGTCGAGCGTTTCGCGTGAAATCCATTCGGAACGTTGAAAACTGAGCCAGGCCACCGGGTCTTGCGGTTTGCGCATGGCGTGGATGCCCGCGCGGAAGGGCCCGCCGGCTTGGTGTTTGGAAAGGAGCCAGGCATAGGTGAAGAGCTGTAACGCCTTGCCTTTGGTGGTTTTACGCAAATCCTCCAGGGTTGACACGCTGAGTTCGCCTTTTTGGAAGCCCCCGGATTTGAGGTCGACGACGGCCCAGCCGTTTTGCCACGCTTCAATGCGGTCCGCACGGCCTTTGACTTTAACGCGTTGGCCGTCGACTTGGAGGAAGGTTTCCAGGGTTTCTTCCACGAGGTGGACGCTCCATGGTTGGTCGCGGTCGTCGCCGGTGGCGATGCGTTCCCCTTCGGCGACCGCCCAATCGCGGGCCATTTTGTGCAAGACGTTGCGTTCGATGACAAAAGGTCCGGTGGTTCGCGGACCGGGGAAGTGCTTTTGGATACCTGCCTCCACCGCATCGTAGACGCGATCGAGCGCCCAGTGCTGGTCCGCTTTGAGCTGTTTGAAGAGCATTTCGTGCACGTCATGCAGGACGTTGCCGCGGATGTTGGCGGCCATGCGCTCTTCGACGGCTTCCTCTTCCCGAATGCCCAACACAAACCGAACGTAAAACTCCGCCGGGTCCTTCAAATAGGTGTTCAGCGCGGACGGACTCAGCCCACGCTCCCCGAGCTGATGTATGAGCTGCGCCAAAACCTCCGGGGATTTCTCCATTTTCCATGGCTGCGCCAGGCGGGAGGAATCGACCTCGGATTGCACGCTTCGGTCTTCCCAGCGAATGCCAGGGTAGCGCTGCAGTTCGATGGCCATTTGGGCCAAGAATCGGCTGGGCTCGCCCTTGCCCATGCCGTCGGACTCGCCGTTGACGAGGAAGAAGACGCGTTTGGCCCGCTGGCAGAGGCGGTAAAAATGGTAGGCCATGATGGCTTCGCGCTCTTGGGGGAGCGGCATGCCATAGGCGCGGCGGACATCAAAGGGAAGGAAGGAGGCGTCGTTGCGTCCTTTGGGGAGGACGCCCTCGTTGACTGGCGCGAGGATGAGGGTGTCAAAATCCAAATTTCGGGTCTCCAGCAAGCCCAAAACCTGCAGCCCTTGGAAGGGTTCGCCGTAAAAATTCACCGGGCTCTCTTGGGCAAACTGCTTGAAGAGACGGCGCAAACTGCCGAAGCTCAGCGCTTGGTCGGGCATCCAGGTGCGTAAGGACTCCAAGGCATTGAGGCAGAGACGCGCGGGTTCCGCTTCCCAGGCCGAACGCAAGCTCTCCACATAGCGCCCCAAGGCCACCGACAAATCCGCCAAGAAGGGCTTGGCATCCGGGTAGGCCTGCCACAGGTGGGCGCCCTCACCCAAGAGATCGCAAGCGCTGTCCACCGACCAGTGGGCGCGTTTGCCGCGGCGCAGTTTTTCGGCCGCTCGAGGCAGGGCATGAGCGCCGTCGTACAGGGCTTGGCACACGGGGTGAATACAGCTGGCCTGCAGGAGGCGGTAGGGGTAGGTGCCCCCGCTGAGTTCGCGGGCTTCGTGCAGCTGGAAGAAGGCATCGAGGCCTGCAAAGGCCGCCGTGCTGGTAAGCGGCATACCCATGGTGACGTTGGCCTCTTCCAGGTCGGCGGGCAGGGCTTGCAGGGTGGGAATCAACAGGACTTCGTCCGCGAGAACGACGGCCGTTCGGTGCAGGGTAGGGTTGCTCTGGCTGAGCTCTTGTAAGACCGATCCCAGGGCTTTGGTGACGCCCACTGCGCGGTTGGCGCGCAGCACGGTGAAGGTGGTTTCGGAGGTGGCGTACCAGGCGGGCGGCTCCCGGAGGTCCACGGTTAAACCGTCCGGCAAGTCCTGCAGATGTTGGCGAAGTGCCCATCCGGCTTCGTGCGCCTCGGCCTGCATGTAGTGGGCATCGGCATCCCAAAATGCACGGGCTCCCACGTGGCGGTGGGCGCTGATGAGCAGGGCTTTTTCGGAGGGCGTTAGGGCGTTGAACCCCACAAAGTAGAGCCGATCGACTTCGCTTTTCTGCATCCAGGCGACCAGGGCGGATTCTGCAGGGCCGTCGGGGGCAGGGCTCGCTTTTTGGAAGACGCCGCCGGGGGTGCTCCAGCCTTTGGCTTCGAGCATTTCGTGGTAGCGCGTGTAGAGCCCGGGCAACTGCTTCCAGAGGTCGAGGCGGCGGGTCATGAGTTCGGTGGGTTCGTCGAGGCCCCAGAGGCTGAGCGCTTCGATTTCCCGCATTTCGGTGTAGACCTCGCTGGCATTGACGCCGTGGCGGTCCATCTCGCCAAAGTCACGCAAGACGGTGGGCGCCCAGCGCAGAAATTCCTCAAGCGGCTGGCTGCGCGACTGAAAGACCTCTTCGTGGGCGGCAAAGAGCACCATGAGCTGGTCCATGGGGCGGGCGGGCTCGCGCTGGGCGAGCTCTTGCATGACGGATTCTACGGGCCAAATGGCGGGAGACAGCGCCGGCTGCTGCAGGTGCTTTTGGAAGGCTTGGCGCAGCGCACGCTGGGCACGGCGCGAGGGCAGGATGATGCCTGAGCGGTGCAGCTGGGGACTTTCGGCGATGATTTCCCGGGCAACCCGGTCCAAAAATGCTTCCATGCAGATTCTACGAACGATAGTGTTGGCGTGCTTCAATATACGCCGCTACCGAACGTGGAAGCTCATCGTTTGCGCTTCCTTTTAAGCCCAATTTGGCCCGAATGGCCGTCGCGCTCCGCTCCATCAAAGGCCCATCGGCGATCGCCACGCGCGCATGCCCGAGCAGGGGGTGGTCGCTGGGAATTTCGGCCCCGGGACGCGGGTACACCAGGAGCTGGGCCGCGCGCAAAATGCCCTCGGGGTCCTTCCAGCGCGGGAGGGAGAGAAAGTTGTCGGCGCCCATGAGGAGGAAGAAGGTTCGGTCCGGATGGGCAGCCTGCAAAGCCGCTAAGGTGTCCACGGTGTAATTGGGCTGCGGAAGCTCAAATTCAATGGTGGAAACCTTAAAATGCGGGATGTTCTCCGTGGCGAGCTCCACCATGTGCAGGCGCTCGGTGTCGTCCAGCAGACCGGCCTTGTCCTTGTGCGGGTTGTGCGGGGTAACGACGAGCCAAACCTCATCCAAGCTTTGCCACTGCGCGAGGTATTCGGCTACGATGAGGTGGCTCTTGTGGACCGGGTTGAAGGTGCCAAAAAAGAGCCCCGTTTTCATGCGTTTAAAAATGGGAGAACAGCGGCCTGTAAGTCGGCATAGGCCTGTTCCAACTCGTCGTTGACCACGATCACATCAAAGCGATCGGCGGTGGCCATTTCCTGTTCTGCCTTGGCCAGGCGCATCCGAATTTTATCTTCCGCATCCGTGCCACGACCGCGCAGGCGCTGCTCCAAAATCTCCATAGTGGGCGCCTGAATGAAGACGGCCAAGGTCTCCACGGGGTAGTTTTTTTTGAGGCGCAATCCGCCAGCGACGTCGATGTCAAAGACTACGGTTTTTCCGGCGGCATCCAAACGTTCGACCTCTGACTTCAAGGACCCGTAGTAGGTACCTGCGTAGACCTCTTCCCACTCGAGGAAGGCTTTGGCCTCGCGCTGGGCCTCAAATTCTTCGGTGCTGAGGAAGTAGTAGTCCTGGCCGTGAACCTCTTGGCCGCGTGGGGCACGGCTCGTGGCAGAAACAGAAAACGCCAGT
>CAXRFY010000146.1:0-8270 GCA_964229925.1 Schleiferiaceae bacterium | reverse complement strand
AGCGTGAAGACGCACCTTTCCTCCAGCCAGCCGCATGCCCCCGGGCAATTGGACAGCCACTATGCGCCGGCGCGGGCGATTCAACTGGTGGCACAGGGGGAGGCTTGTCCCGCGCCGGGCGCACCTTTCGTGCGTTTTTTCAACGAGGCAGAGCCGGAATGGAGCCTAAGTGCCGACGGAACAACGGGGTCCGCGGCGGCACGGTTGTTTGGGCTCCTGCGTCGCTTGGACGAGGCGCCAGACGGGCCAGAAGTGTGGATAGAAAAGGCGCCGGAAGCGGGCTTGGGACGTGCGATTAACGACCGCCTTACGCGGGCCGCGCACCGCGTCTGAGCTCAAAGTTTTGGCCCAAGTACACGCGGCGAACGACAGGGTCTGCCGCTAGTTCTTCGGCGGTGCCGCTCTTGAGAATTTTCCCTTCAAACATGAGGTAGGTTCGGTCCGTGATGGCCAAGGTTTCCTGCACATTGTGGTCGGTAATCAGCACCCCAATGTTGCGGTTTACGAGCTGAGCGACAATGGATTGAATGTCCTCCACGGCGATAGGATCGACGCCCGCAAAAGGCTCGTCCAGGAGAATGAAAAGCGGGTCGGAAGCGAGGGCGCGCGCAATTTCCGTGCGGCGGCGCTCCCCTCCGGAAAGGAGGTCTCCGCGGGTCTTGCGAATTTTTTGGAGGCCAAATTCCGTAAGGAGGGCTTCTGTGCGTTCCGTGATTTCCTTTTTGGCAAAACCGCGCCACTCAAAGACGGCGGCAATATTGTCCTCCACCGTCATTTTGCGGAAGACGGAGGCCTCTTGGGCCAGGTAGCCGATGCCCTTTTGCGCACGCTTGTACATGGGAAGGCGGGTAATGTCTTCGCCGTCGAGGAGCACGGATCCCGCATCGGGCTTGACCATGCCCACGACGGTGTAGAAGGAGGTGGTTTTGCCGGCCCCGTTTGGACCGAGAAGTCCCACAATCTCCCCCTGATTCACGTGAAAACTCACATCGTCCACCACTTTGCGGCGGCGGTATTCTTTTACAATGCCTTCAACGTGGAGCTTCATGCCTGTTTGGGTTGTACCGCTTTACTGACCAAGATACTCGCCTCGTACAGGAGGGCCACAGGGATCGTTACGATGATTTGGGAGAAGACGTCCGGCGGCGTGATCACTGCGGCAAGTCCCAAAATACCAATCCACGAGTGACGTCGGTAGGTCCGCATGCCTTGGGGGGTGACGATGCCCACTCGGGACAAGAAGTAGACCACGATAGGCAGTTCAAACAAAATGCCACAGGCCACAACGATGCTCGCTACAGTCGATAAGTAGGAACCCATCTCGATCAGATTGGTGATTTCATCTGAAACGATGTAGTTGGCCAAAAATTGTATGCTCAAGGGTGTAATGAGGTAGTAGCCAAAGAGGGCCCCCGAGAAGAAAAGCAAGGAAGAAATGCCAATAAACGCGACCGATTTGCGGCGCTCCCCGTCGGTCAAACCTGGGGCAATAAAGAGCCAGAGTTCGCGCAATACAAAGGGAAAGGCCACTACCAAACCCGCCATAAGCGATAATCCAATGTGCAAGGAGAACTGTCCCGCCATTTTGCTGTTGAGGAGTTCCATCTGAATCTCACCCACACACAACGAATCATTCCCCATCCACTTCCCTAGGTCGCAGAACCACTGGTAGGTGATGAACTCCGGGGATTTTGGCGCCAATAGTATGTCATCAAAGAGTATGGACCGAAAGGCAAAGGCCACCCCTGCAGCCACTAAAACCGCTAAACTGGCCCGCATCAAGTGCTTGCGCAAGGCACCGAGGTGCTCCAAAAAAGTCATGGAATCCGTGCTCGACATGTTGGGCAAAAGTAGTTTATAGCGTAACTTCAAGAACCCATTTACGAATACAATTGTCGTGCTATCTCCCGCCAAGAGCAAGGAACTTCTCAAGTCATTCTTTGGATTCAATGATTTCAAGGGCAACCAGGCGGACGCCGTTGGGTCCATCCTTGGGGGGACGGACACCTTTGTCATGATGCCCACTGGAGGGGGCAAATCGCTCTGTTACCAACTGCCTGCTTTGCAGATGGACGGCTTAGCGGTCGTCGTTTCGCCGCTTATCGCGCTGATGAAGAACCAAGTGGATGCCATCCGGAGCTTTGCGGCCACGGATAGCATTGCGCACGTGTGGAATTCGTCACTAACGAAGCGGGAAATGGTTCAGGTCCGTCAAGACCTGAGTTCAGGAGCGACCAAACTGCTCTACATGGCTCCAGAATCTCTCAACAAGGAGGAAAACATTGCCTTCTTGCGGGAATTGCCAGTGAGTTTTTACGCCATTGATGAAGCGCATTGTATTTCGGAATGGGGGCATGATTTTCGGCCCGAATACCGCCAGTTGCGCCAGGCCATCAACGCCATTCAACGCCGGCCCATCTTAGCCTTGACGGCAACGGCCACCCCAAAAGTGATGTCGGACATCTTGAAGAATCTGGACATGGACGATCCGGCCGTGTTCACCAGTTCCTTCAACCGACCCAATTTGTTCTATTCGGTCCAACCGAAAACCAACGTAGAGAAGGATATGATTCGACTCCTTCGGGAGCACGAAGGCAAATCCGCCATCATCTACTGCCTCAGTCGGCAAAAAGTGGAAGAAGTTGCGCAGCTCTTGCAGCTCAACGGCATCTCTTCCCTACCCTACCACGCGGGATTGGACAGCGGCACGCGGGCCCGTCACCAGGACGCCTTCCTCCAAGAAGACGTTACGGTCATTGTGGCTACGATTGCCTTTGGCATGGGCATCGACAAGCCGGATGTACGCCTGGTCATTCACCACGACATCCCCAAATCCTTGGAGAGCTACTACCAAGAAACCGGCCGGGCAGGACGCGACGGCGGCGAAGGGATTTGCGTCACCTACTACAGCGAAAAAGACATTGAAAAGCTGGACAAGTTTTTAGCCCGGAAACCCGTAGCCGAGCAGGAAATCGGACGGCAACTGCTGCAAGAAGCGCGCGGCTATGCATTGACCTCCACCTGCAGACGGCACTACCTCCTCCATTACTTTGGGGAGGAGTACACAGCAACGTCGTGCAAAGCCTGCGACAACTGCCAAGGCTCCCCCACGGATTACGATGCAACGGCCCACGCACGCTTGGTCCTGGAGACCGTGTGGGCCGGAAAAGACAATTTCCGCACCCAGCAAGTGGTCAATACCCTGATTGCGAACGAAACGGCCATCTTGAAAACCTTTGGTGCGCGTGAGCTGGACCAATGGGGCAAGGGCAAAGACCAGTCCGAGGGCTTTTGGATGGATTTGGTCCGTCAGCTCATCTTACAAGGGTGGCTACAAAAAGACATCGAGCGCTACGGCATCTTGAAAATAACCGAGAAAGGCGAAGCTGCCTTTGCGAACAAAACAGGCTTTAATGCCCGCGCGTACCGCGTACTCATTGACGAGTCCGTAGAACTGGGCGCTGCAAAACGCGGCGCAGCACTGGATCCCGAACTCTTTGGCGCGCTCAAGGCGCTGAACAAGCAACTCGCGAAGCAGCGCGGCATCCCCCCTTATGCGCTCTTTGCAGAGACCGCCCTCCAAGAAATGGCGACCTCCTACCCCATCACCGAAGACGAACTCAAAGTCATCCCTGGCGTGGGCGAGGCCAAGGCCAAGCGCTTTGGAGCGGCCATGACCAAGGCCATTGCACAGCACGTAGAGGACAACAACATTGAGCGCCCGGATGATTTCACCATTCGGTCCGCAGGACAGAAAGGCTCGCTCAAAGTCTATGTGATTCAATCCATGGACCGCCGCCTCTCCTTGGAGGAAATTGCCAAGGCGAAGAGCCTGAGCGAGGAAGACTTGCTTCGTGAAATGGAACTCATTGTCCAGAGCGGCACGCGCATTTCCTTGGATTACATCCTAGAGGATCAATTGGACGAGGATTCCGTCGAAGAAATCATGGACTACTTCAGCGAAGAGTCCGAAACGGGAGACATCGCCGAAGCCTACAAAGACTTCGACGGTGCCTACACGGAAGAGGAATTGCGACTGGTTCGCTTGAAGTTCCTCTGCGGCGTAGTCTAACGTTGATAGCGCTTACCGCACGGTCGGATACCTGCCGGCATCCTCCCCTTAATTCTGAACAAAATAAACGGGCTCATCCGGCCAGGCTGCGGGTTTGAGAACCTGCAGAGCGCGTGAGTAGGCGAGGATTTCGGAGAGTTTTTGGGGGGTCAACGTTGGGAACGTCGTGGGTTCAGGAGTAGCGTTTGCCATAGGCGTTGTTTCGGATTTACCTACCTAACGCCAAAACTTTCTCCTGCGTATGCCCTAGTCGATTTCTACCCCTAAAATTTTTCGCAGGTTGCACAGCGCATAGCGGAAACGCCCAAGTGCCGTGTTAATTCCCACACCGGTTTCCTCCGCGATGTCCTTAAAGCTCAACCCGGCGTAAATGCGTAAAAAAACAACTTCGCGCTGCTCTTCGCTCAAGTAGTCCATAGCCGTCTTAACATCTTCGTGCCATTGTGCGCGCAGCGCTAATTCTTCTGCATTTAGGCCTTCATCGGACATTCCAAGTACGCCATCACCGCAGCGCTCCATAGATAGCTCTGGATTGCGTTTTTCCTTCCGGAAGTGATCGATAATCATGTTGCCCGCCATTCGGTGTAGAAAGGCTGAAAATTTTCCCTTTTCCTTGTAGTCGCCCGCTTTGACGACCCGAATAAATTTCATCCACACCTCCTGATGCAAATCCTGCGCAAGGTCTTCATCCAAAACCTTCACATAAATCTTGCGCAATAAGCTGTCCGAATGGCGGAGAATGAGACATTCGAGCGCGTGCTCTTGACCTTTGACGTACTTCGACACCAATTCGGCATCGCTGCAACCTACGATAGACATAAACCCAGATGTTTAGAAATAGCGTAGGAATTTGGTCGATAGGCCTGTCTTTTTTAGAATTATTCACGAATCTAGCATTTTTCCCCCAACTACAAAGGGTATTTTTGCGTTTTCCCTGCTATGGCTAACTCCGAACTCCACATTGAAGGCGCCCGCGTCAACAACCTGAAAAACCTCAGTGTTTCGTTTCCGCATGGGCATTTGGTGGTGATTACCGGAGTCAGCGGCAGCGGCAAATCGTCGTTGGCCTTTGACACGCTCTACGCCGAAGGCCAGCGCCGCTACGTAGAGTCGCTGTCTTCCTATGCGCGTCAATTCCTGGGCAAGCTCAACAAGCCCGAGGTCGATGACATCAAAGGCTTAGCCCCCGCCATCGCCATTCAACAAAAGGTGATTTCGCGCAATCCGCGTTCTACCGTAGGGACCGTCACCGAGATTCACGACTACCTCAAAGTACTTTTTGCCCGGGTCGGCAAGACCTACTCTCCGACCACCGGTGAAGAAGTGAAACGCCATCAAGTCCGGGATGTCCTCGATGCCTTGCAGGCCCATTCGGGGAACACGCGCTTCCTCGTGGTGGCGCCTTTGGACTTTGGCGACCGCAGCCCCGCGGAAATGAAAAAACTCCTTCTTCAGCAAGGCTACGCACGCGTCCTTTTGAATCAATCGGAGGTGGTTCGCTTGGATGAAGCCCCCGATACGCCCTTTGAATTAGTCATTGACCGACTAAGTGGCGGCGAACGCGACGAGGATACGGAAGTGCGGGCCGCAGATTCCATTCAAACGGCCTTTTTCGAAGGCCGCGGGCTCTGCATTCTTCAGGACGAGCAGGGCAAGCGCAGCACCTTTTCAAACACCTTTTCCGAAGGCGAAACGGTCTTTGAGGAACCCAGTCCCGCATTCTTTTCATTCAATACGCCTCAAGGGGCCTGCCCAACGTGCGAGGGATTTGGTTCCGTCCTCGGCATTGACCCCGAACTCGTTATCCCCAACCCCAGCCTTAGCGTTTACGAAGACGCCATCGCACCGTGGAAGGGCGAACGCCTCAGCGAATGGAAGGACCAGCTCATCCTCGGTGCGGAAAAAGCCGGCTTCCCCATTCACAGCCCCATTGCAAAACTCAGCCCCGAACAACTAGACCTCCTCTGGAAAGGCTGCGCCCATTTTGAAGGGATCAACGCCTTTTTCAACTACGTCGAAAGCAAGTCCTACAAAATCCAATACCGCGTGCTGCAAGCGCGCTACCGCGGCAAGACCCTCTGCCCCGATTGCGCCGGCAGCCGTTTGCGCAAAGAAGCCAATTACGTCAAAATCGCCGGAGTTTCTCTGGGGGACATTTCCACCTGGAGCATTCGGGACGCGCGCGCCTGGTTTGACGCACTGACCCTATCCGATCACGATCACGCCATTGCAGAACGTTTGCTTTTGGAGATTCGCCGCCGCCTCGCCGTTTTGGAACAGGTAGGTTTGCACTATTTGAGCCTGGACCGTCCAGCCGCTACGTTGAGCGGCGGGGAATCGCAGCGCATTCACCTGGCAACCTCCTTGGGCTCTTCCCTCGTGGGCTCCTTGTACATCTTGGACGAACCCAGCATCGGCCTTCATGCGCGCGACGCGGACGACTTGTTGGGTGTGCTTTTAAATCTTCGGGACCAAGGCAATACGGTCGTCGTGGTAGAGCACGATGCCCTCTTCATGCATGCCGCCGATACGCTCATTGACATAGGTCCCGGCGCGGGCAGCTTGGGGGGCGAAGTGGTCTATGTGGGGCCCGGCAAGGAGGTACAATCTGCCGCGACGCTTACCGCTGCGTACTTAACAGGCCGAAAGCACATCTCCCGCCTCCCCCGACCCATGGACGGTGCCCGTTGGATTTCACTCCAAGGCGCCCGAATGAACAACCTACAGTCCATCGGCATTGACGTCCCCCTACAGCGCCTCACGGCCGTCTGTGGTGTGAGCGGCAGTGGAAAGACCTCGTTGATTCGGCACATTTTGGTGCCCGCCCTGCAGAAATACTTGGGCGAATACAGCGGACGCGGCGGATACTACGAATCCCTAACGGGCGATTTGCGCCACATTCGGGCCGTTGAAGTCGTGGATCAGAACCCCATAGGAAAATCCTCCCGCTCCAACCCCGTTACCTACCTCAAAGCCTACGACGACATCCGCAGCTTATTTGCGAGTCAAAAAAATGCGCAGCTGCGCGGATTCCAGGCCAAACACTTCTCCTTCAATACGGACGGCGGACGCTGCGATGTGTGCAAAGGGGATGGCTACGTTACGGTAGAGATGCAATTCATGGCGGATGTCCACCTCCTATGCGAACAATGCCAAGGCAAGCGCTTTCAAGAAGATGTACTGGACGTCGAAGTACAGGGCAAGAACATTTCTGATTTGCTCCAAATGACCATCTCCGACGCGCACGCCTTTTTCCTCGAGATTCAAGAAACTAAGATTGCCAACAAACTTCAACCTCTGTTGGACGTGGGTTTGGGCTACCTCCAAATGGGCCAATCTAGCAGCACATTGTCCGGCGGCGAAGGGCAACGCGTCAAGTTGGCTTCCTTCCTTGCCAAAGGCCAAGGAGCTGATCCCGTGTTCTTTGTGTTTGACGAACCCACCACCGGCCTGCACTTTGATGACGTCCAAAAGCTCCTAACCGCTTTTGATGCGTTAATGGATTTGGGCCACAGCGTTTTGGTCATCGAACACCAAACGGATGTACTTTCTCACGCCGATTGGCTCATTGAATTGGGGCCTGGAGGTGGTACTGAAGGGGGTCAAGTGCTCTACCAAGGCGTATCAAATGGGATTTTTTTAGAGTCAAATTCAGTCACAGCCCCATTCTTGACTAAGAATTTGTAGAAATACCCCAAAAAATCTTTAACAAACTCTTTGAAATAGATAAGGTACTATACCTTTGACGGTAATCTAAGTGTTACGCTTAGGTTATTGGTTTGGTGTGAGGCCTGGGTGAAAACCTAGGCCTTTCCATTTTATACTCATCTGAGTGCTTTAGCTAGATGGAGCTATCCTTGTTTAGTCTTGAAATTCCGACCGCTGGCGAAGGGCCTCGTAGAGAATCACGCCCGCAGCCACACTAACGTTTAGCGAATCCACGACCCCTTGCATGGGCAATTTCAGGCGATGGGGCGCCGCCTGATTCCAGGTCGTATCCAACCCCTGATCTTCTGCCCCAAGCACCAAGGCTATACGTCCTTTGAGATCCGTTTTGTAGGGGGATTGGGCCCCTTCTAAATGCATCTGGTAGCTCGTGAAGCCCTGGGATTGGAGCCATTCTTGCACCTCCTCGCGGGGAGCTTCGACGGTAGGGCTTCCAAAGAGCCCTCCCAAACTATTGCGCACCACCTCCGGC
>CAXRFY010000145.1:0-6492 GCA_964229925.1 Schleiferiaceae bacterium | reverse complement strand
AATATGCTAAACGCCATCAAGGCGATGAACAAGACCAGTCCGGCCATCCAGCGCGTGCTTCTGGGGTGAAAATCACTCATCGCTCGCGGGGCTAATGCGCGCAGGAGCGCGGTGAGACGGAACAAGGCCCAAGGCTTGGCTGCGTTGACGCACCGAACTTTCAGTGCCCATTTTCATCAAATTGGACTTGGCCTCGAGGTATTCACTTTCCAGCTCGTTGAGAAGGACGACTTTTTTGGAGATCTCCCGAACGCGCGATTCAGCCCGGTGCGCGCTCCAAATCGCTACCAAGCTCAGAACCGTGACATACAGCGCAAAGGGGAGGTTGCGAATGATAACGGGGTGGCCAATAAAACTGCCGCGAAGGACTTCCTTAACGGCGTTGCCCGATTGCTTCAGGCGCTTTTTGGACACTTTCACCCCCATGATCCTTCGCGTTTTTGGGCGGCGCGCAACTTGGCACTGCGCGAGCGGGGGTTTTCTTGCAATTCCTGGGCATCAGGCACAATGGCCTTGCGCGTGACTAAGTCAAAGGGCACCAAGCGGTTGCCAAAGTCATCTTTTGGGGCCTCGCCCTCCATGCGCCCGTCGCGGAAATAGCGCTTTACGCGTCGGTCTTCCAGCGAGTGGTAGGAAATCACCACAAAGCGGCCCCCAGGGGCCAGGACGGAACAGCCATTTTCCAGGAGGGTTTCCAGCACCTCGATTTCGCGGTTGAGGGCGATGCGGATGGCTTGGAACACTTTGGCGAAGAGCTTCTCGCCGCGCGTGCCTTCCGTGCTCAGCACCTCCATCAAGGCTTGGGTGGTGAGCAGGGGTTGCGCACTGTGGGCCGCCAGGATGGCTTGCGCCACGCGTTTGGGGCGGTCCACTTCGCCGTATTCGGCCAAAACGCGTGTCAGGGTCCATTCGTCCACCTCGTTCAGCCACTCGGAAGCCGGCTTGCCCACCTTGGGGTTCATGCGCATGTCCAACGGGCCATCGCCTCGAAAGCTAAATCCGCGCTCAAAAGCGTCAAACTGGTGCGAACTCACGCCCAAGTCCGCCAGAATACCGTCCACCTGGGGCGCGCCATGCAACTTCAAAAAGCGCTTGAGGTGCTCAAAATTGTGGGGCACTAAAGTGAATCGGGGGTCGTCAATCGCGTTGGCTTGCGCATCGGGATCTTGGTCAAAGGCTATCAACCGCCCCTTTGGACCCAATTGTGCTAGAATGGCGCGACTATGACCGCCGCCGCCAAATGTGACGTCGACGTAGGTGCCATCCGGCCGGAGGTTAAGTAAGTCTACACAGGGTTGGAGGAGGACAGGATTATGGTAGGTCATGGTGCTCGGATTGATCGCCCATTACCTCTTCTGCCAGTGCGGCAAAGTCTAACCCATCTGGATTCACTGCCTTTTCGTAATCCGCTTGGTTCCAAATTTCCAGTCCAAAGGGCGTCGCGCTGAACACCACGGTGCCCTCCAGTCGCGCAAAAGCAATCAGGTCTTTGGAAATCAGCAAGCGTCCAGCAGCATCCATCTCCACTTGTTTCACCCCAGCGTGAAAAATGCGAATGAACTCTGCGTTCTTCTTCACAAAGCGGTTCAACTTGCTGATGGAGGCGGTCACGGAGGCCCATTCGGCCTGTGTGTGCAGCTCCAAGCAGGGGCTAAAAACGCTTCGTTTTAGGATAAAACCACCCTCGCCCAGTTCCGCCAGCTGTTTTTTAATTCCAGCAGGAACTGAGACGCGACCTTTCGCGTCCATTTTGCATTCATAAACACCAATTAATGGGGCCATAGGGGTGATTTAACGTTCAAAAATACCCTTTTCTCCCACTTTCTCCCACAAAAACCCACAATAGTTAATAACTTTTCAAAATCCACCCTAACTGCTTGATTTTGTGGATGGGTAGTACTTTTCCCGTGGATGCCTGCCCGAATGCGTATCTTTGTCGCCTAATTTCTACCCCTATGGCTGAAATGCTTCACGAAGGAAAATTTGAATACCTGCAGGCGGGCTCCGGCCAGCCCATCATTTTCCTTCATGGACTAATGGGAACCTTGAGCAACTTTCAGGCTCAGGTAGACCACTTTGGCGCACTCAACTACCAAGTGACCGTGCCCCTTCTTCCACTTTACAGCATGCCGCTGGCGACCACTTCGGTGACCAGCTTGACCAAGTTTTTGAAATCCTTCGTGGACCACAAGGGCTACGACAAAGTGGTGCTGGTGGGCAACTCTTTGGGCGGGCACATCGCCTTGATGTTCCAAAAGTTGTACCCTGGACGTGTAGCTGGCATTGTGTTAGCTGGTTCCTCCGGACTCTACGAATCCGCCATGGGCAATACCTACCCTCGCCGCGGGGATCGAAACTACATTTCGGAACGTGTCAAGGATGTGTTCTATGTCAAAGAAGTCGCGACAGAGGAGTTGATTGACAATGTTTTTGAAACGGTGAACGACCGAACCAAAGCCATTAAAACGCTGGCCATTTCAAAGTCGGCCATTCGCCACAACATGGCGGAGGACCTTCCGAGTTTTAACGTGCCTGCCTGTGTCATCTGGGGACGCCAAGATGCCGTAACCCCGCCCGACGTAGCCGACAAATTCAACGAGTTGCTTCCCAACTCTGAATTGCACTGGCTGGACGAGTGTGGCCACGCCGCCATGATGGAACGCCCAACCGAATTTAACGAGATCCTCACGGGATGGCTGGAGCGGAACAACATCAAGGCCTAATCCACCTCAAAGCCGAATTTTTACAGTCCGCCTCTCGTACCGAGGAGTGTCCGACCCTAAAGGTTCCGGAATACGCATTCATTGGCCGTTCCAATGTGGGTAAGTCCTCACTAATCAACATGTTAGCCAACCACCAAGGCTTGGCCAAAACATCGGGTAAGCCGGGCAAAACCCAGCTCATCAACCTCTTTAAAATGGACGATGGCGCATGGTCCCTCGTGGACTTACCGGGCTACGGCTACGCCAAAGTGAGCAAGGTGGCGCGCGAAGGATTCTCCAAAATGATCAGCCACTACCTCCGCAACCGTCCCAATCTGGTAAACGTTTTTGTCTTGGTGGACGGTCGCTTGGAGCCCCAAAAAATCGACCTGGAATTCATCCGAAGCCTAGGCCAATGGGGCATCCCCTTCAGCCTAGTCTACACCAAGCTAGACAAGCTCTCTTCCTCTGCTTTTGGAAAGAACCAAGCCGCCATGAAGCGCGCCCTCCTCAAGGACTGGGAAAATCTTCCCCCGATGTTCCTGACGAGTGCCACCACGGGTCTCGGTCGAACAGAAATCCTGCGCTACATCTCCGACCTGAACACGGAGATTGGACCTGCGATTGCGGAACTGGAGGGCTAGAGAGCTCGGGCTTCGCCCTGTGGCTAGAGAGCTAGGAAGCTCGGGCTGCGCCCTGTAGCTAGAAAGCATGCGCTTCGCGCTGTAGCCTTTTCGCTTAAACGCTTAATCTCTTTTACCCTTAAACTGTGTGGTGGACCTTCGCCGCGCGCAGGGACTTTCCGTTGATTTGCTAGCCTCCTAGCCTCCTAGCCTCCTAGCCTCCTAGCCTCCTAGCCCCCTAGCTCCCTAGCTCCCTAGCCCCCTAGCGCGAAGGCGAAGCCTGAGCTCTCTAGCCAATAAGCTTCTGCTTCTCCGCAAAATACCGGGCAAAGTCACGCATGTCACCGGCCATCGCATCGTCGCTCGTAGCGCGCTGAAACCCATCGGCCATGGCGAGTAGCGTTTGGTGGTAGAATTTTTTCATGTCGTCTACCAGCATGTCCTTGGTCCAGAGGTCGATTCGGAGCGCCTCTTTCCCTTTGCCGTCCCAAACGGTGAGCATAAAGGCATCCGCCACGGCTTGGTCCACACCGCCTTCGGGAGCGGCCCACGAAATAGATTCGGGTACGCGGTTGTCGTCCAAAGAAATGTTGAGCGTGATGGTAGATTCCATATGCAAAGGTTTAGGGGCGGTACCCCGATTGTTGAAAAAGAGTTTGGGCACTTTCCGCAGCCATGATTTCACGCAGGCTGACTTCTGGATGCGCGCGCCAGTAGGATTGTATGATTTGCCAGCCGAACCAAACGCCCGCCTTACCGGGAATTTCGCGGTCTTTGGGGGTGCCAAATTTGCTAAAGGGGGCCGGTAAAATGAGTTTGCGCTTGAGGTCTACTTCATCGTCGAAGAGCCAGCGCTGGCTCACAAAGAGACCCCACAGGTCGGCCTCGTTTTCTTCCATAAAGGCCTGATCGCCGGAGGAGTAGCCCAGGGCACGGACCGCGGCTTCATCGCCCAAAGTGGCTTGAACAAAGAGAATGGTTTTGGCCTCGGAAAGCATTGCGCTCAACAAGCTGTAGTCACTGGCCAGTCCTTCGGGATAATGCCAAGAGGCGATGGCCTTGAAAATTTCGACGGGTGCGTTGTGGGGTTGGTGCTGTTGGACCAGGTACGCGCTTTCCTGGGCGTACGCGGGGTGATCGGCACCCAGATAGCGGTCTAACGGCAGGAAAATCACCCCTGGCGCAATGAGCACCATGGGTTCTTCGTTGCGGCTCACATAGGTGTACATGCGTTTGGCCGGATACACGGAGGTGCTGCCCATGTGCGCATAGTAGCGGTCAAAACCGGCTTGAACGGTGGCGAGTAGGGCCTCATTCTGAAGCTCGGGTTCCTCGGCCTGCACGGTCTGCACATCCTGGTACAGCGCTTTCACTTCCGGGTCCGTCAGGTAGGGCAGGAGATCGTCGCGCCAGTCGCCGCCTTCCACACTTGGAATAAAAAGTTCGGGGTATTTGGGGGCCAAACGCTCCAAGGCGGGGAGCAAAGCCGCCGAATCCAAGGGCAAAACAGAATCTGCAAAGGCCACAAATTCAAGGGCTTCCGATGCTACAGGAGCGATGTCCCATGGTTCGGGTTGGCAGCTGCTCAACGCTGCGCCCATACCGCCAAGGAGTAGTAATTTTGAACAGAATCGCTTCATTGCCGTTCCAAAAGTACTCCGCATCGCATGAATGAATCAGCTGTCACTTCGCATATTGTTGAATGGATGAAGTCCTATGCGCTTCAAGCGCGTGCCAAGGGCTTTGTGGTGGGTGTTTCGGGCGGCATCGATTCTGCGGTAACGTCTGCGCTAGCGGCCCAAACAGGTCTTGCCGTACACCTCCTCGAAATGCCTATCTACCAGCCTGAAAGTCATGTCACCCGGGCCTGGGAGCACATGGACTACCTCGCCGAAAAGCATGACAACGTCTTCAAGCGTCGGGTGGATTTGAGTCCGGTCTATGAGGCCCATGTAAAGGCCTTGGATTTGGACGATTCGGACCGCCAATTTCTCGCCCTGGCCAATACACGCGCCCGCTTGCGCATGGCCACGCTCTACGCGGAGGCCCAGAACCATGGACTTCTCGTGGCGGGTACGGGAAATAAAGTGGAAGATTTTGGCGTGGGCTTTTACACCAAATACGGCGACGGCGGTGTGGACCTCAGCCCCATTGCCGACCTTATGAAATCCGAGGTCTACGCTCTTGGCGCCTACCTGGGCGTTTCCAAAGCCATCTTAAAGGCCGCCCCAACGGATGGACTTTGGTCAGACGATAGAAACGATGAAGACCAATTAGGCGCGACGTACCCGGAGCTGGAATGGGCCATGGAATTCGCGGAAAGCATGGGCTGGGACGCAGCTAGTCCTCAGGAGGCTGACGGCCGCTTCCTAGCGGGGCGAGGGCTCACCGTTCGTCAAGGGGAAATCTTCCAGATCTATGCCCGCTTCCACCGAGCGAATCGGCATAAAATGCTGCCTATTCCCGTCTGTGTTGTCCCCAAAGAACTGAAGTAAGCCTCAGTCGGCCCAGCCGGCATCCACCCACAGCGGGTTGCCCGTGCAGGCGCTTGGAAAGGCAATATCCAAGATTTTGCACAACGTGGGTGCAATGTCTTTGACGCCAATGCGCTCGTTGTGGCGCGAACGCGGGTTGAACCCATTTCCCATGAAGACAACCGGCACATGCGTATCGTAGGCATAGCCGGAGCCATGCGTGGTGCCGTCATCGCTGTACGAGAGGTGGCCCGGGTGCAGGGCAAAGTAGACTTGGCCGCCGCGCTTGTCGGTGCCATTTCGGCGCAAAACGGCAAAGGGATCGGGCGAAATCCGAATTTCCTCCATCGTCCAAGCTTCCGCTATGGCGGGGTGCTTCAAAAGCGCATCGCGCGTCGCTTCCATCCAGTCGTCCGCTTCGGCGTCGCCCAACTGACTGAAGTCCAAATGCACTTGTTCGTTGCTGAAGTTCAAAACGGCCTCCGATGGGACGCCCTCCGCGGCGATGAGGCTGCGCAGCTCAGCTTCCAGGTCCGCAGGGTACCAATTGGCGGTGGGCATGGCGTCCTCGAGCAGGCGAGGATTTTGGGCCGCACCGTGGTCCGCCGTGAGTACCACGATGTAGGAACCCGCGCCAACCAGTTCGTCCAAGCCTTTGAACAGCTCGCCCAGTTGCGCATCCAGGCGCAGGTA
>CAXRFY010000144.1:0-17823 GCA_964229925.1 Schleiferiaceae bacterium | reverse complement strand
CAATTCCAAACGTGAGCCAACCACCAAGGTTGTTCAACTGCTTAAAGGAAAGATTCATAGCATGCGCTTTTTAGGAAGAACGAAGATACCCAATCTGGGGCGCTTAACGCCTGCTGGTTTGTTGGATTGTTGGGAGCGCCTGCGGCGCCTTCCCGTTCGGGGGTTTGGGGGTTTGGGGGCTAGGGAGCTAGGGGGTTGTCGAAACACGGCTTCGCCAAACCCAGGGCTTTAGGGCATCCTTTAGATTAGACCCAACCTTCGAACGAACGAACAAACCAACAAACGAACAAACTCCCCTTAGGTTGAAATGCGCTCTAGCCCTCTAGCTTCCAAGCTTCCTAGCCCTCTAGCAAAAAGCCGAGGGCCCTGCCCTCGCTTTTTAAAGCGCAAACCCAAAACTCTCCACCCCCAGCTTCTTGCTGATCAGGCGGTTGAGTTTGGCTTGGAGGCTCGGGTGCTGAATGTCAGCGACGGCATCGTGGGCAAAGGCCACCATGAGGAGTGCGCGTGCTTCCTTCTCCTTGATGCCGCGGGCACGGAGATAGAAAAGTGCATCCTCGTCCAACTGGCCAACCGTGCAGCCGTGCGAACACTTTACGTCGTCGGCAAAGATTTCCAGCTGAGGCTTGGTGTCGATGGCTGCTTTTTCGCTGAGAACGAGGTTGTCGTTCTGCTGGAAGGCCAGGGTTTTTTGGGCGTCGACGTGTACGTGAATTTGGCCATTGAAAACGCCGTTGGATTCGCCGTCAAAGAGGCCCTTGTAGTTTTCGTGGCTGGTGCAATGGGGCGCCAAATGGTCCACGCGCGTGTGGTGGTCCATGAGCTGCTTGCCGTCCGCCAGGGACAGGCCAAACATGCGCGCTTCGGCGCCCGATTCGGCCAATTTGAAGTCCAAATTGTTGCGCAAAAACTTGCCGTCCGTGCTGATGGTGTGGACCGTGGCATGGCTGTCGCGCTTTTGTTCGATGACGCTGTGCTGCGTCAAGGCGGCAGAGGCCTCGTCGTGCTGCAGCTTCACCCAGTGGAGGCGCGCTCCGGCACCCATAAAGACTTCGTCGACCGCATTGGTCCAGCTCTGCGCGGTGGTCAGGGACTGGTGGCGCTCGATGATTTCGGCGTGGGCATTTTCGCCCAAAATGACCAGGCTGCGCGTTTGGTTGAAAATGGGTTGGTCACCCGTGGTAAAGTAGAGCGCCTGAATGGGCTTGTCCAAGGTGACGCCGTTGGGTACGCGCACGTAAAGACCGTCCCAAGCCAGGGCCGTATTGAGCTGCACCATGGCTCCCAAATCAACGGTCAGCTGGCCAAAGTGGGGCTCGATGTGGTGGGCGTACTTTTTCCAGGCGCTGCCCAAGGTGCAGACGTCAAAGCCGCTGTGGGTCGTTTCGGACAGCCAAGAGGAATAGCGACCGTTGATGAAGACCACGCGGTAGCAATCGATGTCGTTGACCAGGAAGCGCTTGATGTCTTTGAACTCGATGGGTTCGGCGTCATCCGCGGCATCAAAGGGCGAATGCAAGGCATAGTCCTCCTTGAGCAGGCGCTTGAGGTTGGTGTACTTCCAGTCCTCGTGGCGCACGGTGGGAAATCCTTCGGCTTCAAAGCGCTCCATGGCCTTTCGGCGACGGTCGGTCACCAAGGCGCTTGAAACGGCCGCAAAGTGGTTTTCGTGCAGCCAGTACGACGCGGCTAAGCGGTCCTTCATGCCTGCTCCTTTTTGATCCAATCGTAGCCGCGCTCCTCCAGCTCCAGGGCCAGGGTTTTGTCGCCCGACTTCACAATTTTTCCGTTGTAGAGGACGTGCACGTAGTCGGGCACGATGTAGTCCAGGAGGCGCTGGTAGTGCGTGATGACCATAAAGGTGTTCTCGGGCGAGCGCAAAGCGTTTACGCCATTGGCGACGATGCGCAGGGCGTCGATGTCCAGACCCGAATCCGTCTCATCCAAAATGGCCAATTTGGGCTCCAGCATGGCCATTTGGAAGATTTCGTTGCGCTTCTTTTCACCGCCCGAAAATCCTTCATTCAACGAACGGCTCAAAAAGCCCTTGTCCATTTCCAAGAGGTCCATCTTCTCGCGCATTTTCTTCAGCATGGACGAGGCATCCAAGGGCTCCTCGCCGCGCGCCTTGCGCATTTCGTTCAGGGCCGTCTTGATAAAGTTGGACACGCTCACCCCGGGAATCTCCACGGGGTACTGGAAGCTCAAGAAAAGACCCAAGTGGGCGCGCTCTTCGGGCGCCAATTCCAAGATGCTCTCCCCGTTGAAGAGGATGTCGCCCTCGGTGATATCGTAGTCTTCGCGGCCCGCAATGACGTTGGACAGGGTGGACTTGCCCGAACCATTCGGTCCCATAATGGCATGCACCTCGCCGGGCCCCATGCTGAGGTTGATGCCCTTCAAAATGGCTTGTCCGTCGACGCTTGCGTGTAAGTTGACAATTTCAATCATGCGTTCTATGCCTTATCCGACCGAGCCTTCCAGGCTGATGGCCAACAATTTTTGTGCTTCCACGGCAAACTCCATGGGCAGCTGGTTCAATACATCCTTGCAGTAGCCGTTGACAATGAGGGCAATGGCTTCTTCCATGCCGAGGCCGCGCTGCTGGCAGTAAAAAATTTGGTCCTCCCCGATTTTGCTGGTAGTCGCTTCGTGCTCCATTCGGGCCGAAGGATGCTTCACCTCAATGTATGGGAAGGTGTGCGCGCCGCAGCGATCGCCCATGAGCAGCGAGTCACACTGGCTGAAGTTCCGCGCATTCACAGCACGCGGGCCCATCCGAACCAAACCGCGGTAGCTGTTGTGGCTGTGACCGGCGCTGATGCCCTTGCTGACGATAGTCGACTTGGTGTTCTTGCCCAAGTGAATCATCTTGGTGCCGGTATCCGCCTGCTGGTAGTTGTTGGTGACCGCGACCGAATAAAACTCGCCCACGCTGTTGTCGCCCTTGAGGATGCAGCTGGGGTATTTCCAGGTCACGGCCGAGCCGGTTTCCACCTGAGTCCAGCTGATTTTCGCGTTGCGCTCGCAGATGCCGCGCTTGGTCACAAAGTTGAAGACGCCCCCCTTGCCCTCGGCGTCCCCGGGGAACCAGTTTTGGACGGTCGAATACTTGATCTCTGCATCGTCCATGGCGATGAGTTCCACCACGGCGGCGTGCAGCTGATTTTCATCGCGCTGGGGAGCCGTACAGCCCTCCAAGTAGCTCACGTAGCTGCTTGCATCGGCCACCACCAGGGTGCGCTCAAATTGGCCCGTGCCGGATTCATTGATGCGGAAGTAGGTGCTCAACTCCATGGGGCAGCGAACGCCCTTGGGGATGTAGCAGAAGGACCCGTCCGTGAAGACCGCGCTATTCAAAGCGGCGTAGAAGTTATCCGTTTTGGGAACCACGGTGCCCAAGTATTTTTTCACCAGCTCCGGATGGTTCTGGATGGCTTCGCTCATGGAGCAGAAGATGATGCCTTTTTCGGCCAAGGTCTTTTTAAAGGTCGTGGCGACCGACACCGAATCCACCACCACGTCCATGGCCACCCCCGACAAGCGCTTTTGCTCGTCCAGGCTGATGCCCAATTTTTCAAACGTCTTGAGGAGCTCAGGATCTACCTCGTCGAGGCTGTTGATCTGCTTCTTCTTGGGTGCGGAATAGTAGCTGATGGCCTGAAAATCCGGCTTGGCGTACGTCACGTTGGCCCACTCAGGCTCCTCCATGTTCTGCCAAATTTTAAACGCGTCCAAACGCCATTCCGTCATCCATTCCGGCTCATTTTTCTTGGCCGAAATCAAACGGATAACGTCCTCGTTGAGACCCGGAGGAACCTTGTCCGACTCGACGTCCGTGTAAAATCCGTATTTGTATTCCGAGGTAGTGACCTCGTTGAGAATCTGGTCTTGTTCGCTCACAGGGCAAAGCTTTCCCCGCAGCCGCAGGTGCGCGCCGCATTGGGGTTGTTAAACGAAAATCCTTTGCCGTTCAATCCCCCGCTGTACTCTAGGGTAGTGCCCAAGAGGTAGAGCAGGCTCTTCTTTTCCACGAGGATTTTAACGCCCTGGTCCTCAAAAAGCTGATCGCCTTCTTCGGGAGCGTTTACAAAGCCCATGTCATAGCTCAAGCCGGAGCAACCTCCGGACTTAACGCCCACGCGGATGTAGGCGGTGGCCACATCCTTGCCTTCCTCACTCATGAGGGAAGCAACTTTTTTAGCGGCTTCGGCAGATACGTTGATCATTTGGACTCATTCTAAATTGAGCGGCAAAGATACAACCCACCGAGGGCTTAATTAGTTCGTCGCTTACTTCCGATACCCCAAGATGGTGACGCCATTGGGGGCCATGTAGTAGATGCCCATTTCCACCTCGGCTTGCAGGCCATCGGGAAATACGGGAACCCCTGCCGGCTTCGTGGTCAGAAGGACTTCGGGCGTAGACACATTGTTCAGCCAGTCCCCCATGCGGTTGAGGTCAAAGTACTGCGGGTTGGCGTTTCGGTTAACCATCACCAACAGGACTTCCTCGTCGTTGCTCCAGGAGTACGCGTAGACGTCGTTGTAAGGTGCCCACTGCCGCAAGGCGCCGGTTCCAATGACGGGGTGGGCTTTGCGCAACTCGGCCAGCTCACGCACAAAAGCCAAAGCCTCTGCCTCGTCCGGCGTCAAGCCCTCGCCCGTGAACGCATTCTTGGCATCATCTGGCCAACCGCCATAGAAATCCTGCCGCATGGCGCCGTGGTCATTTTCCGCCTTCATAAGCACTTCAGTGCCGTAGTACAGGCAGGGAATGCCGCGCATGGTGTAGAGCATGGCCAGGCCCATTTTGTAGAGGTCCTTGTCCTCCTTCACCTTGGCGAAGAAGCGGCCCTCGTCGTGGTTGTCCAAGAACACGATGAAGTTCTCCGGCTCGCGGTAGAGGTAGTCGGCGGCCAAATTCATGTAAAAGTGGTTGAGGCCCCCGTTCCATGTGGTGGGCTTCTCCAAGGCCTCTTTCCAGGCCTGGTACATCATAAAGTCAGCGGCACCATCGAGTGTTGGATGACGATCCAAGAAGTACTGCTGCGAATGCTCGTTGTGCACCCAGCTCTCCGAAAAAATGAAGAAGTCCGGATAGACTGCGTGTATGGCGGTGGACCACTGGTTCAAGAAGTTTTGGTCGGCATAAATCCATGTGTCCACACGGAAGGCGTCCACGCCAATGGACTCAATCCACCAAAGGGCGTTTTGGAGCAGGTACTGTGCGCAATGGCGGTCCCGCTGGTTCACGTCCACCATAGACGACACAAACCAACCGTCCGTCAACTGCTGTTGATCGCTCGGGGCCGCATAGGGGTCGTATAGTGTAGCATAGCGGTGGTTGCTGTATAAGGGCTCGCCTACTTCCCCGTTTTTATCCGTTTCGGGACGTCCGGGCCAGGCATTGATCCAATTGGAATCGGGGGGATTTTGGTAAAAACGGTGCGCCGTTCCAATGTGATTGGGCACCATGTCCATGACCAACTTCATGTCCTTGGCATGGAGGGCCTTGGCGTAGGCTTTGTACGCCGCATGTCCTCCAAAACGTGGATCCACGCGGTAGTGGTCCGTAATGGCATAGCCGTGGTAGGAGGCACGAGGCATATCATTGACCAGCACAGGCATGGTCCAAACGGCCGTCGCCCCCAAAGAAGCGATGTAGTCCAAGTGGTCCGTCAAGCCTTGGAGGTCGCCTCCGTGGCGTTGGTAGCCTTCGCTCCGATCGAGGGTCTGCTCCTGCAGTCCACGAACTTGATCGTTCGCCGGATTGCCGTTGGCAAATCGGTCGGGTGTAACCAGGTAAATGAGGTCCCGCGAATCCAAGCCCATGTGGCTGCGTCGTGAGGCGTCGCGCGCCTCCAGGGGATACGAATGGCTGTAGGTGCGTCCTTTTTTAGTCTTCACCGTGAAGACCAGGGTTTGCGCGGGCGCACTGGGTTCAATCACCAAAGTGACGTAGCGATAGGCGGCATTTTGGGCCGCTTCATCTTTTAGAATGCGAACGCCTTCGCCCTGGGTCAGGGTGACGGAGGCGATGGGTTCTTGGCGGAGGGTTTCTACCAAAAGCTCGACCGAATTCCCCGGCATGCCTACCCACCAGTTGGGCGGATCCATTCGGACCGGCAATTCCCTGGTACCAAATGCAGAAAACGAAAAACTTAAGGTGGCCAGCACTAGGGCCCACATGCGCAATCTCTGTGTCATCATAGCTGTAAATGTAAGAAGACCGGCGATGGCCGGTCTTCTCATTTTCCTTTTGGAGAAAGGATTAGCGGCTAACCGCTACACGCTGGATAGACTTCTCGCCATCCACAACTACTTCTACGAGGTAGTTGCCGTTCTCCACCAAGCTGCCGTTAGCAGCGTCCAAGTTCCAACGGATCTCGTTCTTACCAGCAAATACAGCGGCGTCGAAGCTGTTCACGCGCTGACCCAAAACGTTGAATACGTTGATGGTAGCGGTAGAAGAAGCCTTAGCCGTGAAAGCGATAGCTACGGGACCGTTAGCAGGGTTGGGGTATACAGACAAACCAGAAACAGCCGTCTCGTCTACGCTGATAGAAGAGCTGCTGCCGTCACACTGGTAGCAAGCGTCCCAGCAGAAACGCAATACCGTACCGTTTGCAGAAGGAACCACGATTTCGCGGTTGATGTTGCCAGAACCGTCGTCATTGCCACAGCCGTCCGTCGAGATCGTACAAGCGGGGTCGGTACCTTCGTTGGTGCCCCAGTCGCCATTCACGAACTTGTAATAGGTCGTACCACCGATAGCGGTAGAGGGGAAGGTAACCGTGATAGACCATACGCCGTTGCCTTGGTCGGTCATCGCAGAACCGGTATCCGTGGGAGACCAGTCGGCCATCGCCAAAGAACCGTTGGTAGCTCCAGCAGTAGCGAAGTTGCCACCAACGCGGAGACCATTTGCTGCAACTGCATTACCAGCTGCTACGTAATCGGTTACGTCCACTTGGAACGTAACGTCCACTTGGCCATAGGCCATAACTGACGTCAAAGCCGCCAGTCCGAGAGTAAGCATTTTTTTCATACTCGTTGTTGTGTTTAGTGATTAATAAAGGAATTAATAGCCTGGGTTTTGAACCAGGTTTTGGTTAGAAATGATGTCCGAAGAAGGGATCGGGTACAAATCGTAGTGAATGGGGGTGGATGTGCCAAACTGCTCGCCGCCCTTGAACGCCCAAACGTAGTCTGCACTGGTAAACAACCCAAAGCGGACCAAGTCCGTACGGCGGTGGCCCTCGCTGTACAATTCACGTGCACGCTCGTCCAAAATGACCGGCAAGTCCAAGGTGCTCACGTTGTGGTCGCTGTTGCCATAAGCACGCTCGCGAACCATGTTAAAGTAGCCCACGCCTTGCGACAAGTTAGTGCCTGTGCGCGCTGCACATTCGGCGTACATCAAGTAGACATCCGCCAAGCGGAAGAAGGGGAAGTCTACGTCCACAAAGGTGACAGGATCCGAACCTGGCGAACCGTCGCGGTTCACATTGCGCCACTTCGTGATGCCAATACCTTCCGTGAAGGTACCCACCGTCGTGATGGTGTCTTCCATGCCGTCCAACCATACCAAGCGACGTGTATCCAAGGTGTCGGGAAACTTGTCGTACCATGCCTTCGTAGCGCGGTTGCCCTGCCAGCCCGACGTGGTGCCAAAGTAGCTCTGGTCCATGGTGCCTCCGATGTGAGAGTGCACCAAGAAGGTGGTGCCCCCCCATGTGCGCGTGTGCTGACCGTCAAACGTCGCTGCGAAAATGATTTCGGACGACGTGTGGTTATCGGCGAAGAAGTTGTGCTCGTAGGAGGGCTCCAAGCTGTAGCCCGCGTTGATCAAATCGGAACATTCGGCCATGGCGTCTGCGTAGCGATCCGAACCGGTGTATACCTCAGCATTCAGGTACAACTTGGCACGGAGGGCCTTCAAGGCGCCCAAATCAGCACGGCCGTACTGGCCAGCGCGTGCGGGGACCATCAATGCTTCGATGTCGTTCAATTCTGCCTCGATGTAGGCGAAGAGGTTGGCGCGCGAGATTTGCTCAGGGTAGTATACCCCTGGGCGATCGCTTTCATCCACGAAGGGCACATTGCCAAAGAGGTCCAAAGCATGGTAGTAGCTCAGCGCACGGAGGTAGCGTGCCTCAGCGCCCATGTCTTTGATCAAGGCGACTTGCTCAGGCGTGAAGTCCTTCGTGTCCAACCACTCGTCCATGGTGTAGCGAATGAATTCGTTGGCCAACGCAATTTGGTAGTAGATGCGGTAGTACATCGCACTCACAAACGAGGAGTTGTCGTTCCAGGTCATGGTGTTGAGTTCGGGTACGCCCGGATCGTTCCAGCCACAAACGGCCTCATCCGTGGGGAGCTCCTGAAGGTTCCAGTAGACGCGCACGTACTGCGAGAAGCCTTCGTCGATGCCGCCGATGTCGGGCATGCCGGCAGGACCCTGGTTGCCGCTCATGGAGAGGCCCGCGTAGAGCTTCGCCAACACGTTGATGTAGTTGTTGGGGTCTGAATACACGGCATCCGCGTTCAAACCGTATTTGGGCGTAAGGTTCAAATCCTTTGCGCAAGACGCTGCCAAGAGCGCTGCACCAGCCAGGAGAGAGAAGAGTTTGATAGATTTCATGGCAGGAAAGGGATTAGAGAGAAACGTTCAATTGAATGTTGAAGACACGAGGCCGTGGGTAGATCATGTTGTCGATACCGCCCGCGATCTCAGGATCCAAGCCTTGGTACTTCGTAATGACCAACGCGTTTTGGACCGAAAGATTCAAGCTCGTCGCGTACTTGTCCTTATATAGAGCGCCCAAATTGTAGGACAAATAAAGGTTGTCCAAACGGATGAAGGACGCCTCTTGAATATAGTAGCTCGACAAGTACTGTGGCGAGCGGAATCCCGTGTTGAGGAAGTCCGTCACCAAGTTGTTCAAGTGGCGCATAGAGCCGCCCACTTCAAAGTAGTTGCCGTGGTTGGACGACAAGTTGTTGTACATGTACTGGCCTTGCTCCGCGCGCCACGTCATACCGCCTGACCAACGCTTGTGCGAGAAGCTGGTGGTAAAGCCAAAGATCTGGCGAGGCTCAGGGGTTTTACCCGCCCAAGCGACCAAGTCACCCGTGTTGATGACACCATCGCCATTCTGGTCTACGTAGGCCTCGATGTCGTCAATCTTGCCGTTGCCGTTCACATCCACGCCGTCGCTATACTGGTCCAAAGAACCGTTGCGCTCCAAGGGGCGGCCGTTGGCGTCGTAGATCTGCTCGTAGCTGTAGAAGGTGTACATGGGCATGCCGAGGGCGTGAATTTGGATCGTGTTGCCCACGCCGCCAGAAATACCTCCCACCTGGATACCGGGCGAGGTCGTGTCTTGCACCAAAGAAAGCTTGGTGATTTGGTTGCGGTTGCGCGAAGCGTTAAAGCCAATTTCAAAGTTGGTCGTTGCGTTGTCCACCAGCACGAGGTTCACCGAAGCTTCGATACCGTTGTTGGTCATCGAACCCACGTTGGTCAAGACTCGGTTGGAGAAGTTGGTTCCCGCGGGGATGGGCACCACGCCCAAAAGGTCGTAGGTGTTCTTGCGGTAGACGTCCACGCTACCGTTGATGCGGCCCTTCAAGAAGCCGTAGTCCACAGCGATGTTTGTCGTAGCCGTCTTCTCCCACTGCAAGTTGTAGTCGTAGGCGTCAGGGCGCAAGATGTCCACCCAGTTGTTGCCAAACTGGTACTGCGCGGTAGCTGTGCCGTAACTGTAGTTAGGGATGTAACCGTAATCGTTGTAGATATCTTGCTGACCGGTCAAACCGTAGCCCAAGCGCACCTTCAAGTTGCTGAAGAGCGTTTGGCCCGCGAAGATGTCTTCTTGCAAAACGTTCCAAGCCAATGCCGCCGAGGGGAACAGACCCCAGCGCGCTTCCTTGGAGAAACGTGACGATGCGTCCGAACGCAACGTAGCCGTCACCAAGTACTTATTGCTGATGTTAAAGTTGCCACGGCCGTAGAAGGACATCAAGGCATTCTCCGAGAAGGAGGGGAAGGGGTTAGCTGGACTGATGGTGTCGCCGGCCTCGTTCAAGCTAGGGAAAGAGGGCGCAGAAGAGCTCCAGTGCTGGAACGAATATCCGCCCGTCAAATCGGCATGCACGCGGTTGGTGAGCTGCTTGTTGTAGTTGCCGTACAACTCAATCAAGCGGTTGGTGCGAGACGACTCGTAGTGGTATACAGAACCCCCATTGGCAAACGCCATGGCTGCATAGGCAGGTACAAAAATGTCGCCGCGAGAGTTGGAGAATTCTCCACCCACGTTCATGAAGAGGTGCAAGAATTCAGAGGCCTGGTAGTCAAACAAGATGTTGCCGAGCGCACGGGTGTTGTAGCCAACGTCGTCGCGCAAATTGATCAAACCCACCGGGTTTCGGGGTGAGAGTGCCGAAGGATCCCCGTTGGGCATCGTCCATTCAAAGTACCCGCCATATAAAGAGGTATCACCGCTAAACACAGGTCGTGTGGGATCAAAGAAAACCGCCGTTCCAATGGCGCCTTGGTTGGCGTAAAAATTCTCAGAAGCAATAATCTTAGCGCTCGTGTTGGCTTTCAACTTGCCGTTCAAGAAGGAAGGGCTGGCATTCAAGGTCGCCGTGTAGCGCTTGAGGTCCGAACGCTTCAACACGCCCTTCTCGTGGTACATGCCCAAGCCCAAGCGGTAGGGCAAATTCAAACCGCCCGACAAAGCCACGTTGTACTCATTTACGGTACCCGTCTGGTAGATTTCATTCTGCCAGTTGGTCATCTGCGTGGGATCCGCCGTGGCCAAACGCGTTTGCTGGGTAGACGTTCCGTACTGGCCAATCACCTCGCGGAACTGATCGGGAGACAGAACGTCGACTTGGTTCGTTACGTTGCGGAAGGAGGTCACTGCGGTGACTTCTGCACGGAAAGGCGCGTTGGCCTTGCCCTTTTTGGTGGTCACCAAGATGACGCCGTTCGCTGCACGCGATCCGTAAATCGCGGTGGCAGAAGCGTCCTTCAAGATGGTGAAGCTTTCGATGTCCGCGGGGTTCAGGAGGCCTAAGCCATCTGCAGGCAACCCATCAATGACAATCAAAGGATCGTTGCTCGCATTCAAGGACGAACCGCCACGGATGCGGATGCGGCTTCCCGCGCCGGGCATACCGGAATTGGACGTGATACGCACACCGGGGGTCTTACCCAAAATCAAGGCTTCGGGCGTCGAGAAGGAGCCCTTCTGGAAGGACTTGGTCTTCACGCTGACCACGGAACCGGTCAAATCTTTAAGGTTGGAGGTACCGTAGCCAATGACTACGATGTCGTCGAGCGTCACCGCCTCCTCCTTCAAGGAGAAATTGGCCACCGCTGCGCCATTGCTCAAGGTTACCGCTTGGCTGGCCGAAGTGTAGCCCATCATGCTAGCCGTAACCGTCACCTGATTGGTGGCAACATTCAACGAGTACAGGCCACTGTTGTCCGTCATGGCGGTCGCGCTTGCCCCTTCTACAGAGACAATAGCACCGGGCAAAGCAGCGCCAGAAGCGTCCTTGACAGAACCGCTAACGCGACCTTGGCCATAGACCGAAGTGGCTAAGAATAAAAAGGAAAGGCAGAAGCCTAGCGTATGTTTCCAATTCATAGTTCGGGTATTTTGCCTCTAATGTAAAGGAAAACCCGGACAAGTGTATAAAATACACTATGGTAAAAAATACTATAAGTCCATGCTGCGGCCCTTGCCGCTACTCACTTTTTAGCAGTGCGCCTCAAAGGCCGCCATCAAGTTGCTGGCGAGCATGTCGGCAGGACGTCCCTCAATGTGGTGACGCTCAATCATATGCACCAACTCGCCGTCCTTGAACAGGGCCATACAGGGCGAAGAAGGAGGAAAAGGAAGCATGAGCTCGCGCGCCTTGTTCACGGAATCGCGGTCGTTGCCTGCAAAGGCCGTCACGAGGTGATCGGGCTTCTTGGCCGCGTTAGCCACAGCCATGCGGGCGCCAGGACGTGCGGATCCGGCAGCACAGCCACAGACCGAATTAATCACTACAAACGTGGTTCCCGCATTGTGGGTAATGGCGTTTTCCATGGCTTGGGCGTCACGGATTTCGGAGAAACCTGCGTCGGTCAACTCGGCGCGCATGGGGGCGATCAAATCTTCTGGGTACATAGTACGTGCTTTTTGGATTTTCGGTGCGGTTCTTGCACCGTTTTACCCTGCAAAATTAGTGCCCAAATTCCCTTCCGCCGCCTGAACCCTCTGGCCACTCTTGGGTTAAGGCATTGAGCCGTAATTTTAACGTCCCATGCGCCGCATTATCGCCTTTCTCCTCCCGCTTTTTCTATTTCCCTTGGTGCTTTCGGGCCAAAATCCCAGTACCCTGCTCGCCAAAGCGGAATCGGCCGCCGTGCAGCAGTCTGCCTACAGCCGAATCAAGATGAAAGCAGAGCGCCCGCGCTACACGCGAGAAATGGAGCTGCGCAGCTGGAACATGGGCAATGCCTATTCGCTGGTACAAATTGTGGCTCCCGAGCGAGATGCCGGCATGGTCTACATGAAAGCCGACAAGGCCCTCATGACCTACTCGCCCCGTACCGGGAAAGTCATGAAGCTCCCCTCTTCCATGCTGATGCAGGGCTGGATGGGAACCGATGCGCAGTTTGACAACATATTGGGCGCTGCCTCCCTGAGCACCGATTTCACACACAGTTATCAAGGAAAAAAGACCGTGAACGGTATCGAGTGCCATTTGATTCGCTGCGTGCCCAAGTCCTCCACGCCGGTGGCGCATGACCACGTGGGCGCCTACATTGGGGTGCAGAATGGGAGCTGGGTTCGGCTCGTCTTCTTTGACAAGAAAGGCGAGATCACGCAGCAAATGGATGCCCTGCACTTTCAACGGTTTGACGGTGTGCTGATGCCGGACCAAATCCGCTTTACCGCCAAGGGCGGCAGCCAAACCACTACTTTGACCATCTTGGAGTGGCGGAAGCGCCCTGACTTAAAGGCCAGCTGGTTTACGGAAGCTACCATGAAAAAGATTGACTCCCTCTAATGCTCTTGGCTGTATGTCTCTAACTACGCGCATGGCCTGGCGCAATTTGGGCCGTAACCGCCGCCGAAGCGCCATCACCGCCGCTGCTGTGGCCTTTGCGCTCTTCTTTGCCATCCTGATCCGCAGCATGCAGCTGGGCATTTACGGGCATATGATTGACACCGTGGTGGGCGGTATGGCGGGCTATGTTCAAGTGAGCGACAGTGCGTACTGGCCCTCCCAGAACTTAGACCTCGCCCTTCCCGAGGATCCCGAATGGCTCGACGCGGTCCAAGCCGACCCCAACGTCACCTCCGCCACCCCGCGCCTCGCCGGTTTTACCCTCCTCAGCAAACAGTCCGAATCCGCCGTCGCCCAATGGACCGGCGTGGACTTTAGCCGCGAAGACGCCGATTATTGGGCTACCCGCCTCATCGAAGGCAGTTTTGAAACTCCCTCTGACGGCGGCCCCTACCCGGTTTGGCTGGGTCGCTACTTGGCCGAATCCCTCGATGCCCATATCGGCGACACCCTTGTCGGCATGGGTCAAGGCTACCAAGGGTCCATGGCCTCCGACCTCATGATCGTCGCGGGCACCCTGCGATTAGGCAACCCCGAACTGGAAAAGCGCGTGGCCGTCCTTCGGCTCGAAGATGCCCAATCCTACAGCGGCGCCTACGGCATGTGGGGAACGATCATGATTACCCCCAAAAACCCCGCAGCCTCCCTCCGCGCGGCATCGGAACTCTCCCAAAGCCACCCCATGAACTACGCTAGCTGGTCTTCTTGGGAGGAGCGCATGCCTGAACTTCAACAAGCCATCCAAGCCGACTCCGCCGGCGGCATCGTTATTCTGATGATTCTGTATGTGGTTATTTCCTTTGGTCTCCTGGGCACCATGATCATGTTGGCCAACGAGCGCCAGCGTGAATTCACCATGCAAATCGCCTTGGGCGTCAAGCGCCGTGTACTCGCCGGCATGGTCTTTACCGAAGCCCTACTCATGGGTCTTTTGGGCGCGGCCGTTGGCACCCTGATGGGCCGAAGCGTCGTTTACTACTTCCACGTACGCCCTTTGCGTTTGCTAGGGGAAATTGCGCAGGCCATGGAGCAGCAGGGTTGGGAGCCCGTACTCCCCCCCTCCATGGACTGGTCCATTACCTGGACCCACGCATCCATTGTCCTTGTGTTGACGCTCATCGCTAGTCTGTGGCCGATGTACGTCGTGTATAAATCCCCCGCCATTCACCGTTGATATGAGTACGATTCGCATGGCATGGCGCAACATTTGGCGCAGCCCTTGGCGCTCCGCCGTGGTCATTGGTTCCATGGCCCTAGGCGTTTGGGCCGGCATCTTCATGATGGGCTGGGCTACCGGCCTCAACGATGCGCGCACGGTCAGCCTGTTGGACGACAACGTGGGCCACGGCCGCATCCAGTCCGTTCCCTTTGAAGAAAGCCAAGAGCCCAGTGCCTTGCTCCCTCGCTTGGACGCGGTGCTGGAGGACCTGGCTTCCGACACCTCCGTGACCGAAGTGGCTCCCCGCCTTGTGGTTCAAGCCATGATTCAAAGTGGATCGGGGGCCGCCCCCGCCATGGTGCTGGGCGTTTACCCGCAGGTGGAGCCCAACGTGTTCAAGTCCGCTAGAAACATCACCATAGGCCGCTTCCTGGAAGAAGGCGCTGCCGATGAAATCGTTTTGGGTGAGGAATTGGCCAAGCGTTTAGAAGTGGGCGTGGATGACCGTTTGGTGCTCACCTTTCAGGACTTAAGCGGTGAAGTACACAGCGCACTCTTCTATGTCGTGGGCCTCTACGACGGCGCCTCCAACCTGTTGGAGGAAACTATGCTTTACGTGCCTGCCCTGAACATCGCCCAGCAGATGGGCATGCTGGATTCTACCTCCATGACGCGTGTGTTTCCCGTGGCGCATGAGGTCTGCTTTCGGGTCAAGGATCCCTATGCCGTGAAACCGACCATGGAGCACCTACGCAGCCAAGACAGCCTGCGCTTGCTGAACGTATTCCGCAGCAGCCGGATTGAATCCCTTGAACAGCTCAAACGCGATGAAACCCGTTTGGTATTCAAAGAATGGCGCAGCATCAGCCCCGAACTGGGGTATGCCGACGAAATCATGGCCCAGTCCCTCTTGCTCTTCATGACCATCATTTTGCTCGCGATGGCCTTTGGCATCCTCAACACGATGCTCATGGCCATTCTAGAGCGCACCCGCGAACTGGGCATGCTCATGGCGGTCGGCATGAACAAGCGCCGGCTCTTTACTCTCATCGTACTGGAAACGCTTCTGCTCAGCTTCGCCGGTCTGCCGATTGGCTTGCTCCTAGGTCACAGCACCCTCGCCGTCACGTCCCAAACAGGCATCACCCTCAAGGGGGTTGAGCAGGGACTCGCCGAATTTGGCATGGAGTCCACCATCTATCCGGTCACCGTACCTGAATTCTACCTCCCCATCGCGGCGCTGGTCTTTGTTTTGGCCTTCCTGTCCGCCCTCTATCCGGCCCGAAAAGCCCTCAAGTTGAACCCCATCGAAAGCATGCGTGTGCTTTAATTCCCTGTGCTATGGCCCTGATTGACCTCCATAACGTTGTAAAAGTCTACGAATCCCAAGCCGGCAGTGTCACGGCCGTCAACGGGATATCGGCCTCCTTTGACGAAGGGGAATTCACCGCGATTGTCGGCCCTTCCGGCTGCGGAAAAACCACCTTGCTCAACGCCATTGGTGGCCTAGACCGTCCCAGCCACGGGCATATCCACATCGATGGCGTGGACATCGTTGACCTGAAGGACCGCGACCTTATTGACTTTCGGTTGAAGCACATCGGCTTCGTGTTCCAAGCCTACAACCTCATCCCCGTATTGACCGCCCTGGAAAACACGGCCTTCATCCTGGAGCTGCAAGGCGTCGGCAAGAAGGAGCGCGAGGCACGTGCTATGGAATTGCTCGAAGCGGTGGGTCTTGCGGATCGCGCCCAAAACCGTCCCAGCCAGCTCTCTGGCGGCCAGCAGCAACGCGTCGCCGTCGCCCGAGCCCTCGCCAGCCGCCCGCGCTTTGTCTTGGCAGACGAGCCTACAGCCAACCTGGACTCCAAATCGACAGAAACCCTTTTGGACATCATGGCGGAGCTCAATCAAAAAGAGAAAACGACCTTCATCTTTTCCACCCACGACCAACGGGTCATAGATCGCGCTCGGCGCATCCTGCCCTTGGAAGACGGCAAAATTGTAGGCGCCTGAGCCCATGGAGGATGGGCACATTCCCTACCGCCCCGAACGCGTCGCACCGGAAAAGGTAGAGCGCCGCGCCCACGACGTATACCAGCGCTGGAATGCCAGGCGTTCGGTTCGGTTCTTTAGCGATGCGCCCGTCTCCGAAGCCACCATCGAATCCCTAATCGCCGCCGCGGGAACGGCCCCTTCCGGGGCCAACAAGCAGCCTTGGACCTTTTGTGCGGTTTCCAACCCGGAGCTGAAAAAGCGCATTCGGATCGCCGCGGAAGAAGAAGAAAAGGCCTTCTACGAGGGCCGCGCGCCGCAAGCCTGGCTCGACGACCTTGCCCCGATTGGCACGGATTGGGAAAAACCCTTTTTGGAAACGGCCCCCTGGCTCCTGGTAGTGTTTAAGCAGGTGCAAGACGTTCGGCCCGATGGCGAAGTGCGCAAGAACTACTACGTTTCGGAATCCGTCGGAATCGCGTGCGGCCTTTTGATCACGGCCATCCACGAAGCGGGGCTGGTCACGCTCACGCATACCCCCAGCCCCATGAACTTCCTCGCGGAAATCTTAGGGCGCCCGGCACATGAAAAACCCTTTCTGCTGCTTCCTGTCGGCTATCCGGCCGAGGATGCCACCGTTCCAGACATTTCCCGTAAGCACCTGGCGGAGATCCTGCTAAAATTCCGCTAAGCTTCCCTGTATTACTTCGCTTGCTGCGCAACCCAGGCCAAGACCTTTTTCGCTTTGGCGGGGCCCACGGCGTTTTCCAGTGCTTCCGGGCTTGCCCGCTTGACGCCGGCTGCCGATTTAAACGTTTTCAGGAGCACTTCCAAGGTGGCCGGGCCCACACCGGGGATAGCCTCCAAGGCAGACCCAATGCTGGCTTTGCTGCGCTTGTTGCGGTGGAAGGTGATGCCAAAGCGGTGGGCTTCGTTTCGGGCTTGCTGAAGCACTTTAAGCGTTTCGGAACGCTTGTCTAAGTACAAGGGCACCGAATCTCCCGGGAAGTACAGCTCCTCCAGGCGCTTGGCAATGCCCATGATGGCGATTTGGCCGCGCAATCCCAATTTCTCTAGGGCCTCCACGGCCGAAGAGAGCTGGCCCTTGCCCCCGTCAATCAAAATGAGTTGCGGCAGGGAGTGGCCCTCGTCCTGCATGCGTTTGTACCGGCGGTAGACCACCTCTTCCATCGTCGCAAAGTCGTCCGGGCCTTCCACGGTTTTCACGTTGAAGTGGCGGTAGTCTTTTTTGGACGGCTTGCCATTTTTGAAGACCACGCAAGCGCTCACGGGATGCGTTCCTTGGATGTTGGAGTTGTCAAAGCACTCGATGTGACGAGGCTCTTCGGCCAAACGCAAGTCTTGCTTCATTTGGCCCATGATGCGGTTCACATGCCGGTCCGGATCCACAATCTGCATATTTTTCAAGCGCTCCAAACGATGCGCCCGCGCATTGCGCAAGGACAAAGCCACCACCGCCGCCTTGTCACCGCGCTGCGGCACATGCCAACTCAAATCCTCCACCTCCAA
>CAXRFY010000143.1:0-9676 GCA_964229925.1 Schleiferiaceae bacterium | reverse complement strand
TCGTCTTCTAAGCGGAGGAGTTTGCTGCGCTCGCTCTCGAGCATTTTTTGGACCGGGATTCCCGTCCAGCGCGCCACCACTTCGGCGATGTCTTCTGCGCTGACCTCTTCCTGCACCATGGGGTTCTCGGTTCGTAACGCTTGTAGGTCTTGTGCGGCAGCGGCCAGTTCCTGTTCGAGAGCGGTCAACTGGCCGTAGCGGATTTCGGCCACCTTGGCGTATTCGCCGGCACGTTCGGCCTGTTCGGCTTCAAAGCGCAGCTGCTCCATGCCCTCTTTGGCGCGTTGCAGGCGTTCTACGGCCTCCTTTTCCGCATTCCATTGGGCCGAAAGCTGGGCCCGCTGCTCCGACAACTCCGTCAGCTGTTGTTTCAGCACCGTGAGGCGCTGCTTGTCTTCTTCGCGTTTGATGGCTTCCTGCTCAATCTCGAGCTGAGCGATCTTTCGGTCCAAATCGTCCAGCTCCTCCGGCTTAGAATTGATCTCCAAACGCAGCTTGGATGCCGCCTCGTCCATCAAGTCAATGGCCTTGTCCGGGAGGAAGCGGTCCGTAATGTAGCGCTGGCTGAGCAAGACGCTTTGAATCACCGCCTCGTCCTTGATGCGGACCTTGTGGTGGCCTTCGTACTTTTCCTTGATGCCCCGCAGAATGCTGATGGAGGCCTCCGTGTCGGGCTCTTCAACCATCACTTTTTGGAAGCGACGCTCCAAGGCCTTGTCCTTCTCAAAGTATTTCTGGAATTCGGCCAGGGTAGTGGCGCCCACACAGCGCAGCTCGCCACGCGCCAAGGCGGGTTTTAAAATATTCGCGGCGTCCATGGCTCCCTCACCGCCGCCCGCACCCACCAAGGTGTGAATCTCGTCGATAAAGAGGATGATGTCCCCTTCAGCCTGGGTGACCTCTTGGATAACCGCTTTCAAACGCTCCTCAAACTCGCCCTTGTACTTGGCGCCTGCAATCAGGGCCCCCATGTCAAGCGAATAAATCTTCTTGTCCTTCAAGTTCTCCGGAATGTCGCCCCGAATGATGCGGTGCGCCAGCCCCTCAGCGATGGCCGTCTTGCCCACGCCCGGTTCACCCACCAGTACGGGGTTGTTCTTCGTTCGGCGGCTCAAAATCTGCAGCACACGCCGAATCTCCTCATCCCGCCCAATCACCGGATCCAGTTTCCCGGACGCTGCACGCTCGTTCAAGTTGATGGCGTACTTATCCAGCGATTGGTACGTGTTCTCCGCCGAGGCGGTTTGCGCCTTTTTGCCATTGCGCAGCTGAGCGATGGCCTTTTTGAATTCGCTTTCTTGGAAGCCTTGGTCCTTCATGGCCTTAGCCACGTTGTCCTTTCCCGTTCCCAGGCCGAGCAACAAGTATTCAAGGGTCAGAAACTCGTCACCATCCTTTTTAGCCGTTTGCAACGCGCGCTGGAGCGCTTCTTGTGCCGAACGCCCCATATAGGGCTGTCCGCCTTCGACTTTAGCGATTCGGCTCAACTCCGCTTCCGCAATTTGTTTCAACGTCTGCCCATTCAGGCCGACCATTTTAAAAAGGTGCTCCACTAAGACCGAATCCGTCTGCCAAGCGCCTAAGAATACATGGGGGGTCTCCAATGCTTGATGCCCCTGGGCGGAGGCCAGGTTCTGCGCAGCTTGAAGTGCTTCTTGTGTTTTTACCGTGAGGTTGTCCATGGCTGTGGTATTTGACTTTTACGCTTCAATTCAAATGCCGAACATAGAATTCCCTTGATTCTAGCTTTAAATGCGTCAAAATGACCGATTTATAGGCTTCTAGGTGCCAAATTGACACCTAGATGCGCGCAGGGATGGCTAGAAAAAAAACGCCGCGACCTTGGGGGCCGCGGCGTGCTAGAACGTGTGAGTTCTGCGTTTAGTGCTGTACGATAAACTTGCGTGTCAAAGACTGACCATCAACCGTAACCTCCATCATGTAGAGACCACCTGCCCAAGTGCTGGCGTCAAAGTCTACACGGTTGTAGCCTTCTTCGCCTTTTATAGAGCCGTCGCTGACGACTTGGCCCAGGCTGTTCGTGATGGTGTATCCGACCACGGTAGGCTTCACGGTGTTAAACATGAAGGAACCTTGTCCGCTCAGAGGGTTGGGGGAGACGTGGCCCAGGAAGAATCCAGGGATTTCCACTTCTGCAACACCAATACCTACGATATCAGCGGGCGTTCCAAAGGGAGCCTCTTCCAAACAGAAGTCATCTACGGCCCAACCGGGTCCATCAATCGTGTAGTCAGACCCAAAGCGGAAGCGGAAGACCAGCTTACCAGGGTTGGCAACAGTGAACTTGAGGGTAGAGTTGGTGTAGCCGTTTGTAGTGCCGCTCCAACCTGGTCGGACGATGTCCAGACTGGTTACGTGAACGGTGTTGTACCACAAACCGTTGGTCAACGTGTTACCGAGGGTGTACCATGTAATACCGCCGTCGTACGACCAGTCGACGCTACCACCGTCGTGGTACAGCTCGGAGATCATGTTGTGGTTGAAGTTCATGATGTACGTCTTGCTCGTATCAAGTACGAAGAAGGGCGTGTGCAAGGCAGACTGACCCGTGTGGTGGTAGTTGCTATCCAAGCGCGTCATCCAAGCTTTTGAGCCACTCGCGGCGGAGTTTATGCCCGTTTGGTTGGGGGTTCCAAACTCCCAATCGTGGTCGAGCAATTTGTTGGTGGTATGCAAAGGCAACCACAGGGGTACCGTAGGATCCTCAAAGTCGTTACAGTAGCCATTGCCCGTGCTGATGGTTACTTCGTCCAAGGTAGTGACGGGCAAGCAAGCCACGTCGTCCGAGGTCAAATTGTCCTGCTTGTTGTTAGGACGCGCTGTTTCTACACAGATGGTGTAGGTACCTGCACCTTGGTTGACCCAAACCTGCTCAAAATCGTACCACTGACGCTGTCCACGAAGCATAGGAGCAGGGTTGCCCGTGATTTTGTTCTTGAATACAACGGTTTCGTAGTTTGACCAGGTACCGCCGTTCACTTGGAAACGAACCAAGCAGCTGTCCAGTTTCTTCGCACCGGTGTTCTCGATTCGAACGCGGATGTGGGAAGTATCACCTGGAATGACAATGTACTCTTTGGTGTCTACTTCAACCGGTGAAGCGGAGTTCTGGGGTGGAACGTATACTTCAAAGTCGTCGATCGCCCATCCCTTGGCTGAGGAGCCTGCTGCGGATACCATTCGGAAACGCAAGCTGATGGGGTTAGGAGAGAAGTTCCAAACGTTCAACGGAATGGAAGAGGTAATCCACTGTCCAGAGGTGCTACCCGCCCAGCCTGGAGTGTTCAGGGACTGTACAGAAGGGGAGCCGTAGTTGGAGCCGTACCAGTTGTAGCCCACAGCAACTGAGGCGTTACCCAAGGTATTCCAGTTACCGTTCTGGAAGTATTCTACCACACCACCGTCGGTAGGCGTAAAGTCAAACTTGTGCTTGAAGCGGAGTTCGGCGGAGACCACCGTGTCAAAGTTGGTCAGAGTAGGAATACGCAGGATTTCCGTCTTTCCAGGCTGGTAGTTGTCCGTCAAGCCAGTGACCCAACAGTTGGTGCCCGATGCGGCGCCGTTAAAGCCACCGCCTTTTGCTGGCGTGCCGAATTCCCACATCTGCAGGGTTCCGGGTCCACCTTGGGCAAAGAAGCCGGTCTCATCACCCACACAGTTATCAAAGCTCACAGGGCCGAATGAAATGGGGTAGGACGTTGCACCTGAAGAAGTCTTAGAGGCCGTATCGTTGATGGCCATGGCGTCTCCCGTCAAGGTCGTCCAGGCCTTCACCTCAAAGTCACCGACATAGTACGTCGGGGGCGTGGTCACAGTGATGGTACCCTCAGCACCCGGAGCCAAGCTGCCTGAATAGGTAGTTGTGTACGTACCCGTGTTGCTCGGCGTACAGAGGTCGTTGATTTGATACGTCACGGGAATTCCCGACTTCGTAGCCGTACCGTAGTTCCGCACCTTGATGACCACGTTTTGTGGGTTTGAGAGGTTTACGGAATTCAACGGGCTCGTGACGATGGATACGCCGACATCCGTAGCAGGTTGATCATAAATCATCAAGTCGTCAATAGCAATGTCCGCCAAGTCTCCAGAACCCGTCTTACGAGCGAGGATGCGAATCTTAACGACGTCACCTGCGTAGGCGGACAGATCGACCATTTTGTACTTCCAGTCGTCTACTTCACCGGTTTGTTGAGCGCCTGAGATAGGTGCACCCGTTACCGTTTGCCAGCTGTTGCTGCCGTCGGGTACAACTTGGACATTCAAAATGTTCACGTCCGCACCGAACATGTGGTACCAGAAGGTCAATACAGGGTTTGTCATGGCAGATAGGTCCACACAACGCGTAGTTGCGAAGAGCGCAGCAGGGCTGTTGTTGCCGTAACTCGCCTCCGTGTAGAGGTAGTTTCCGCTTCGCGTGCGATTCCAACGAGGACCGGTATTGAAAGTCGGTGTCAGCGCAGAGCCTACCTGCCAAGCATAGTCTGCGGTTTGAGGAGCAGGTAAGGCTTCCCAATCCGAGGTATTGAACGTACCGGGATTTCCGGATGTACCATTGCCAGCACTCCAGCCCGTTCCATCAAAGGTTTGGATGTGGGGGAACTGCGTAATAGGCGCAATGTGCTCGATAAAGAAGAAACCAAGGGTGTCGTTGCTCGTATTGGGGTCACCGGGGGCCTCGGACCACACATAGATGTGGTAGTTGGCGTAGGCACTGAGGTTGGCCTTGGGGGTGAAGGTGTAAGACGTGGTGTCACCCAAGTTCAACGTGGTGTAGATCGTATCGCGCGAAACCACCGTCGTGTTCGTGGTTAAGTTCTTCACCGAGAAGGCCACTGGAATGGTATCGATGGGGAAGAAACCTTCTGAACGCAAGTGGATACGAACATCTTCCGTTGCCGTGTATTGACAGAAACCATTTTGAGGCTTGTACATGGCCAACATCTCAATGTCCGCGGGGTCTGGCTCATAAACAGAGATGTCGTCGATGGCCATGTCGCCTTGGTCGTTGGAAGCCGTGTTGTTCTTGTTACCCAAGAAGCGTACGCGGATGATTTGGTCCAAGTAGGGGTCCAAATTGACCAGCGCCTTCTGCCACGGGTCGTTTTGGTTGGTTTGCTGCTGACCAGGGATCAACATGACACCAACTACCCATTTGGGAGTTACGGAACCTGTGTCAATGTCCACACGCATGTTACCCATGTCGGCGCCGTACTTGTGGTACCAGAACTCCAAGACCGCGTGGTTGAGTCCGGTGAGCTTCAAGCACGGAGTGATAAGGGTTGTGTTGTTGTTCGTATTGCCCTGAGAGGCTTCCGTGTACACGTATTTGCCGCCACCCGTAGTGTGGTCGCCTAAGGGACCTGTGTTGAGCGTGCCGGTTTGGCCGATGCGAATCGACCATGCAAAGCCGGTTGAGGTCGTATTGGGTGAAACCTGCCAGTTTTTACCTGATGGCGGGTTGCCTTGCGGGAAGGTCCCTCGGTGGGCGGTGCCTGTTGCCCCTGTGCCAGAGCCGGGAATCCAGTCAATACTGGAGAAATTCTCCACCCATGGGAAGTTTGTGACTAAGTAGGGGAAACTGTTAGGGGTCGTAGTTCCGCAAATAGCGGGAGGCGAGGGATCTAACCAGAACGTATTATTCAGAGGTGTAGAACTCAACGAGGGCACGCGCACGACGTTAGGACAAGCGCAGTCAAAAATCTCCACGTACCAATCCACAGAATCGCCTACTACCAAGTTGCTCAAGGTGTAGAAGTATTCTGCGGAGTCCGGACATGAGGTAGAGATGGAGGAGTTCATCTGCACGGTAGTCCATGAGCCACCATTGAGGCGGTGGTGAAGAAGTACAGAATCCACTCCCGACTCTAAGTCTCTGGCTTTCAGTCGGATTTCTTGGCTAGACTGGTAACGAGCGCCAATGGGCTCTTTGCGTGGGATGAGGTCAAACGTGTAGGTTGGAGGAATCAACTCACAGGGTGCGGCTTCCACCTTCACGTTGTCCACAAACCAACCTGCTGGGTTGGCCGTTCCAAAGGGAGAACGGTATTCCAAAATGAATTGAATCTTACAGCTAGCGTAGCCCTGAGCCGTTCCACTTGGACCGTTGCCGATAATGCTGGAGATGTCAAACGTTTCGCCCACCCACCACGTTGCGGAAGGTGCTACACCTGTACCTGCAGTGGTCAAGCCACCCCAGTAAGGCGAGTTGTTGGGGTTGGCATAGGAAAGTTCGTTGAAGTAGCCCGTTGAGTTGAAGCCTCCTGAGGTACCGCGGTAATGGGTGCTGTTAAGACGCGTCCAAGTGGCGCCATTGTCGTTGGAGACGCGAACATAGGCCTGTTGTCCAAAGTGGACTTTACAGATCTGGTCAAACGTCAAGCGGACGAAGATGTTGCCTGTGGTTGCAAAGGCATCGGTTTCAAAAATGACCGAGTCAAAGGGAACAATTTTCGCATGGTAGCTATGTGGAGCGGACACTGAAAATGCGGACGTGTCGTTCCAGTAAGGAATGGTAGTACCGGGCGTGGTATGAAAGGTCGTTACGGAGTCCGGACCAGAGGGTGGATCGAACTTTTCATGGAAAACCACAGTGATGGGGCTAGTCTGCGCCATGGCGCTCCAAGATGCAATTAGCACGAGGGCAGAAAGGACGCGTCGGATGCGATGTTTCATCGAGGTGTATTTTGGGAATGTCCGCATTCTCCAAATATACACTTTTAGATGTCTGATTGGACTACCGAATTCTCAATCGCAGTAGGCTTTTGCCATCTAATTTGGCCTCCAATTCATCTCCGTGAGAAACCGGGCCAACTCCCGCTGGCGTGCCCGTGAAGAGCAAGTCTCCTGTTTTCAGGGTGAAATACTGGCTCACATGGGCAATTAAGTCCTCTAGCGGAAATAGAAAATCTCGGGTGTTGCCCGCTTGAACTTCGGTACCATTTTTAAGCAAGGAAATATCGTGAAACCCAGGCTCAATGGGCCCTTTAATCCATTCGCCTAGAACCGCAGAGCCGTCAAATCCCTTCGCTTTTTCCCAGGGTAGGCCTTTTGATTTAAGCTTGGATTGGAGGTCTCGGGCTGTGAAGTCCAGTCCCACGGTCATGGCGTCGACATAGGACCAGGCAAATTCGGGCTCGATAAATTTCCCGACACGACCGATGCGCACGACCCATTCCACCTCGTGGTGAATGTCCGCGGTCCAAGAGGGGATGACAAAGGGCAAGCGCGGCTGAAGAATAGCGGAATCGGGCTTGCAAAAAACGACAGGTTCCTCCGGAACGGCGTTGCCCAATTCCGTGGCGTGGTCGCGGTAGTTTCGGCCGATGCAAAGAATTTTCATCGCAAGCTCAGCCGAATGGCCGTCAGGATTTTCTTGGTGTACAAGGGGAAGTCGGCGTTCTGAATCCAGCTGTAATAGCCAGGGTCTTTTTCAAGGACGCTGGCAACAGTTTGGCCTTTGTACTTGCCAAAGGAGAATTGCTCAACGCCTTCCTTGTTGAAGGTGATGAAGCCGGCAAAATCCGCGGCTTGATGCATGTTGCTGAATTCGGCCAGCCCTGCTATGCTCTCGGGAAGATCGCTGTAGCGCTGCACCTGGGCGCGTAGAACATTCAAAGTGGCCCGAACGTCTGCTTCCGCATTGTGGGCATTTACGAGTTCCTCTTCGCAGTAAAACTTCAGCGCGGCCGAAAGTGTGCGCTGCTCCTTCTTGTGGAAGATGTTTTGGACATCTACCGCATGCACTTTTCGCAAATCCAAATCCACTTCTGCGCGCAGCATTTCCTCGGCGAGCAAGGGAATGTCAAAGCGGTTGGAGTTGTAACCTGCGACATCGCAGTCCTTCATGAAGGCTGCGATTTCAGGGGCAAGCTCCTTGAAAGATGGGCTGTTGGCGACCATCTCGTCAGTAATGCCGTGAATGGCGCTGGCGGACGCCGGAATGGGCATTCCGGGATTCACGCGCCACACTTTGGTCGTCTCCGTTCCGTTGGGTTCCACTTTGATGACGCACATCTCGACGATGCGGTCACTGACGACTTGGACCCCGGTGGTTTCCAAGTCAAATACGCAAAGTGGGCGTTGAAGCTTCATCAAATCTCGCGGTTCACGTCCCACTGTTCGAGGTAATCCGCCACGCGGCGCACGAACATGCCGCCCAAAGCACCGTCTACTACACGGTGGTCGTAGGAATGCGACAAGAACATCTTGTGGCGAATGGCAATCATGTCACCGGAAGGCGTTTCCACGACGGCGGGCATCTTGCGAATCGCACCCAAGGCGAGAATAGCCACTTGGGGTTGGTTGATGATAGGAGTGCCCATGACATTGCCAAAGGTGCCGACGTTGGTCACCGTGTAGGTACCGCCTTGAATGTCGTCGGGGGAAAGCTGGTTGTTGCGCGCTTTGTCGGCCAGTTCATTTACAGCCTTGGCGAGGCCGCTCAGACTGTAGCGATCCGCATTCTTGATGACCGGTACAATCAGGTTACCCGTGGGTAGGGCGGTAGCCATGCCCAAGTTGATGGGCTTGTGCTTCACGATGGTCTTTCCGTCGATGCTCACATTGATGTTGGGGAAGTCCTTGATGGCTTTCACCACCGCCTCCATGAAAATGGGGGTGAAGGTGAGCTTGTCGTTTTCACGCTTTTCGTAGCTGCCTTTCACCTTGTTCCGCCACAAGACGATGTTGGTCACATCGGCTTCCACAAAGGAGGTAACGTGGGGTGAGACATGCTTGCTCATGACCATGTGGTCCGCGATGAGGGTGCGCATGCGGTCCATTTCGACCAATTCGTCTCCGGGGAAGATGGTCGGGGCGGGTGCTTTGAAGCCATGGCCCGAAACTGCGGGCGCAGTGGTGCTGGAGGCCACGGCAGCGGGAGCCGCCGCTGGAGCTGCAACAGGCGCAGGGGCAGCCTTGCGGTTTTTCAAAAAGGCGAGGACGTCGCTTTTGGTGACGCGGCCTTCGTTGCCCGAACCTTCAATGCTGTTGAGTTCAGCCTCGGAAACCCCTTCCGCTTCCGCGATGCTGCGCACCAAAGGCGAATAGAACCGACCGTTGCTTTCGCGCGGGATAGCGCCAGTACTTTGCTTGACGGCCTCGGTGGATGCTTCAATGGCTGCGGCACTCGCGGCAGGGGTAGGCTCCGCAGGGGCTTCAGGAACGGCCTTTTCGGCAGCAGGAGCGGGAGCAGGCGCCTCGGTTTTTGTGGGAGCGGCAGCCGGGGCATCGCCTTCCGTTTGGATGTGGGCGATGACTTGTCCCACTTGGATGACGTCGTTTTCATTGAACAAACGCTTCACCAGCACACCTGCCACGGGGGAAGGAATGTCGCTGTCCACTTTGTCGGTGGCGATGGTGAGGACGGATTCGTCTAACGCAATCGTGTCGCCTTCGTTCTTAAGCCATTGAGTGATAGTGGCTTCGGCTACCGATTCGCCCATTTTGGGCATGGTCAATTCAAACATAGTCTGTGGGGTTGTTCGGCAAATTTACGTTAAAAGCTCCCGCCGAATAAGGCATAAACGTCTAATTCGGGTCGCCATGTTTCCGCATAGCGGAGATCAGATTCGTAGGCGATATCGGAGGTGGAGCCCCCAGGGCCTTGCTGGAAAACGCCCGGTCGGAGAGGGGGGAGGTGTTCGCCAGGGGCGAT
>CAXRFY010000142.1:0-6555 GCA_964229925.1 Schleiferiaceae bacterium | reverse complement strand
AAGGAAGCGGCCGAACGCTTCGGCGGTTGGGTGATCAAGTTTAAAGGCATGACCATTGAATTTGAGGCCTTTGCGCCCAAAGGACAGCGCGTCAAAAAGGCCTTGATCAACGGCGAGCCCATCGAGTTGTCGCGCATGTACACGCTTTCGGCTTGTGAGCGGGATGGCGACCCCGATGATATTTTGTGCCGAATTAAAGGCGTTAAAAATGCGGTAACCCGCGACTTCACGCTGCATGAGGTCATCAAAGAATACTTGGCCGTCAATAGTCCTGTAACCCCCACGCCTCCCATGGCCGCCAAGGTTCTGGACGCACCTCAAACCCTCCTAACACAAGTTTCAGGGGTCGATTATCAATTTGTGTAAATGAAACGCAGAGATCTTCTGAAGAGCGGCTTGGCCGCTCTTCTTTTTGGCCTTCACTTTGGGGCTTTCGCACAGCATGAGGAACTTCATATCCCAGACAGTTTGGCGCCGAAGTCCTACTCGAGCGTGAACGATTGGTTTGAGCATGCCACATGGCGCTTTCATGGCCGTAGCTACGGGATGGCAACTTTAAACCAAGGAAATCTCCGAGACGACGGCACCTGGGCGCTAGGTGGAGAATTAGGGCTGGTCACTGCCCCTGTGGGCCATTGGCATTTGGGTCTTTCGGGTTTTTTCATTTTTGAAATGATGTCCACGGACATTGATCAGGAGTGGAATGGCATGCGCAATCGCTATGAAATTGGCCAGTACGACGTCACAGACCGAGGGAATACGGTTGGCCTCGAACGGTTGGAGGATTTGTACCTCGAAGGCCGTTGGGAGAACCAAACGTTTCGCATCGGTCGTCAGACCCTGGAAACGCCCTTTTTTAACAAGCAGGACGGTAGAATGCGTCCGACCACGGAAGAAGGACTCGTGTACGAAGCACAGGTTAAAGGCTGGGAGCTGGAAGGAATGGCCATTTGGGCATTTTCGCCACGTTCTACAGTTGAATGGTATAAACTTTCGGAATCCGTTGGCCTCTATGGTACGGGTTACCACCCTGTGACCGGTGAAAGGCATGCATTAGAAATTGAATCTGCGGGCGACGTTCTTGGAGCCTGGCATGTCGTTACGCCTGAATGGAAGAGTTGGAAAGCGCATGCGTATCAAATGTGGTGGCCAGGGGTGTTTCAAACGCAGCGCTTGGGCGTTGATCGTCTACCCGCCGAAACAGGGGGCCTTCTGTCCTTGCACTATTACCACCAGACGGCTTTGGGCGAGGGAGGGAATGCGGACCCCAACAAGGCCTATGTGACGGAGGATCATACCGCAGTCGTTTATAGCGGCCGGATGGGCTACGCGGTCCAAAAAGGGGAAGAGCGCCACGAATGGACGCTTAATGCTACACGCATCACAGACGATGGGCGTTACGTGATGCCGCGAGAATGGGGGCGTGATCCATTTTTCACCTTTTTGCCCCGCGAGCGAAACGAAGGCTTGGCAGACGTATGGGCTGCAACGTTAAAATGGGATTATCAGCACAACCACCAGGAGTGGATTCTTGCAGGAGGTCTCTACGCATTGCCCGCTTGGGATGATTTTACCCGAAACAAATACCAAACGCCTTCCTACAACCAACTCTATGTAGAATGGGCCGATGCTCTAACAGGTTTTTGGAAAGGCGTAAAACTTCGCACCATGCTGGCCTACAAATGGAGCAACGGCAGCACCTTGCCGGACGTTGTCAAGGTCAACACAGTCAATATGGTGAATGCCAGCTTTATCGTGGATTACCACTTCTAAGTAGGAGGGAGCCCAGTATTCTCAAAGGCATCAGAAGTGCAGAATTAAAAAACGCCCGGGGCAACCCGGGCGTTTCTCGTTTATGCGGAAACCGAATTAACGGCCCACAACCACATTGAAACTAGACGACTTGCCGTCTTGCATCATAAGGTTGAATACGTAGGTAGCAGCAGGAAGAGCGCTGACGTCCACCTTCAGAACGTTGCCGTCCTTCTGGATTTCGTCTTGGCTCAACACCAAGTTGCCAGCCATGTCGTATACCATCAAGCTGCTTGCAGCATCCACATTGGGCATGGGGATGTTCAAGATGTGAGCAGCAGGAACGGGGAAGGGTTCAACCTCAACCGCTTGCTCATCCACAGAGATGTTATTGGGGCTCATGATCAACTGAATCGTTGGAACATAACCATCCCAGCCGTTCTCACTCCAAGTACCGTCCACCATCAACAGGTCAACAGGCTGAGCCGTAGACTGCTGATCGTTGAAACCGTACGATGGATCACGTGAGAAGTTGATGTACATGTCTGTGTTTGCAGAGACAACCGCCACAACGTAGCGCTGGTAATCGTCCATTGCGATGGGTGTAGCGAACATGTGCGTAACAGCCGTGTCTTGGTACTCGTCCATGAACATGAAAGACTCCAACAAGATGGGGTTGTTCGACAAGGTGCTCGTGCTGATACCTGGGTCGTTCAAGCCAAAGAAGAAATCGTCCCACTCGTACACAGCGATGTCAACCGTGCGGCCCGTGATAGAGTCTCCGTTGGTCATGTAGGCGGCAAACTTCACACCGTCCAGCGTCATCTCAGATGCATCGCTGTGGTAGAAGTGGATAGCAGGTGCCCAGTAGGAGAACGAGCTAGGACGCACGGAATTGTTGTCCAAAGGCTGGAAGTCAGCATCCACGCGTGCATAGGAGAAGATGTTGTCGTTCACGCGCACCGTGTAGGAGATTTCGTTGTCGCCAGGGAAATCGTCACTGCCTCCGGAAATACCTACGGTGTAGGTAAAGGTGTACTCACCGTTGGGGTATGCCGTTTGTACAAAAGGAGGGAAGGAAATCCAGCTAGAATCGCCCACGTTCAAACCAAAGGTGTTCGTGGTGTTGCTGTAGACAGAAGAACCGTTGTAGGTCACTTCAGCACTGGCAAAAGCAGCCGTTTGGTTCGCAGAACCATCGTTGCGCATCCAGAAGCCCAAGGGCACTTTGTACATGTTTGAATCGGCAGAAATCAACTGAGGACGGGCCATCTGAGGGGGAGAAAGAACCTTATCAGACGTCATCGCCAAATCATTCTGGAATGCACCCACCTTGGCGCCCAAAAAGGCAATCGTAGTGGTTCCAGCGTCGATTTGCGCTTTCAATGTTGTACCAGTTCCGTTGGGAACGAAGGCCACAGGAATGGTGACGTCCATGCCGTAATCACCGCCTGCCATGTTGATCAGACCGCCAGAGGGGTCAGAATCTAAGAAGGCATTGTAAATGATAACGCCAACGGCGCCGCGAAGCTGAGCCAAGTACGCCTTGAGCCCAAACTGACAAGAACCACGCGAAATCAAGACAATCTTGCCTTCAAAATCAACCGTGGAGTTCATAACGCCAACAGAGTCGCACCCACAGTAGCTGTTAGGGAAGTTGTAGCCGTAACTGTTATTAGTGTTGGTGTCACCGTCGTCCATCATGACGAGCGTGTCCAGGACGGCGTCCGCAGGGTTGAGCAAGTTGGCCAAGCCCCAGCCAGATCCGTCGCCTTGGTTGGTGTGGTCGTACACACCAGCAATCGTAGAGGGAGCCATAACGTTGAGGATGACCTGCTGGCCAAAACCTGCAACGCTTGCCGCCATCAACATTGCGCTGAGCGTAAGTTTCTTAAGCATAGAAGAGATTTTTGTGTTAATCCCTCTAAGGTATAGAAACTTAGGGAAGTTTAAAAGTGGCTACCTGTATCAATTGGCAAAAATCATCTGCTTAGTGCCGAGGCACTTACCGTCCACAAACAAACTATAGGTATACGTGCCTACCTGCCCGTACCCATGGTCGTAGAGCACTTCGTTTAAACCAGGATCTAGTGAGATGTGAATGACTTCCAGCAAGCGTCCTTGGAGGTCGGTCACTCGGATCTCACCTTTGGTAGGAGGTTGGTTTTCTGCTACATGCACCCCAATCCAGGTGGATTCGTCGAAGGGGTTGGGACGGTTTTGAAGGAGTTCGAAGGGGGCTGTCACTTCAACGGTCTCATGTTCCTCGAGGCCAATTTGCCCAGCCAAAACCATCTTTTCTTCGCTGAAGAGGCTTTCTAGTTTCTGGCCGTCTGGCATAGTTCGAACCGCACAGGCGCTGATGAAATAGACATTTGCAGAAGGGACACCACCGATCCAATGATTAGGACCGCTGGATAATTCGGCGGTCATAGTGTCAAATTCGGTCAGAGCAGTCCGAACCATGATTCGAACTTCGGATTCTGGCGTCCAGGTGGATACTTCAAAAAAAGCGGTAATGGTAGAACCATTGTTCGGCGTATACGAGCCGACCACAAAAACATCAGAAGGCGGTGGCGGGGCATAGGCCGCCATCACGGCGGCATTCGCGTTGATCAAGGCATTTCGGCCTAAGTAATGAAAGTCCACATAGAAACTGTCCACTTCGCCGTCGCCATTGGTGTCCGCTCCCAAAACGTCGCCCGACGTGTGCTGTCGGTCCGTGTAACCCGGTCCATTGCTGGCATTTCCGTGCTCATTTGCAGAGGTAAATCGAATCGCCGAAAACCCGCGTTGGCGGAACGGAATGTGGTCGCCGCCACGCCCTGTTCGGTCCTCTGCCGCCATGACAGACACCTGCATGGGTACGCCCTTCCATCCGCCATGAGTCGTTCCGATGGTGCTCAATTCTTCGTTGTGCTGCAGCTTGACATAGCGTGCGAGCTGCTTGTGGGCTGAATTAAAACTGCCAGCCGAAAAGAGGCGCACCTGCGTGCTGTCAATCGCGTTGACTCCAGGGCAGGAGGGCGCGGAGGAGGTCTGACCGCAAATGATTCCACCGATCACGTCGTTGTTAAAGACGGCTGCGATGGGCAGGTTTTCTTGATCCGCATACTGGGCGAAGGCGCCCGCTCCGTAAAGCCCTTGTTCTTCGCCAATGGTCACCATGAAGACCAGGGTGGCGGGGTATTCGTGGGCAGACATGATTCGGGCCAATTCCATTACAAGGGCGGTGCCGCTCGCATTGTCTTCCACCCCTTCGGCCAAACAAGCCGTGTCGCAAGGCGTATCACAGCGGCTGTCCATATGCCCTTCAATCAAAATAATTTGGTGGTTGGCCGTATCCGTTCCGGGAAGTACGGCAAGAATATTCCGGTGCTGCGCCATTCCGCAGATGCCTTGGTCAAATTGGAAGTAGGAGGGGATGAGCCGCCCATTTTGCTGACTGGAGAAACGCTGAAACGATTGGTAGACCCAGCGCCGTGCCGCGCCAATTCCCCGCGTAGCGGACAGGGTGTCGCTTCCTGTATTGCGGTTTTCAAAGCTGGCCAAATGCACGATATACGCTTTGAGGCTGTCTGCATTCAGGTCTTGATATATGGATGCGCTAATAGCTCTTGGGGTAGCTGTGCTTCCAAGAGCATAGGTGGCGGGATCAAAGTTCCCGGCTAGAACTGCATCGGCTACCGAAGAGGTGACCACAAAATTGCTTTGCGCAAATACACCCGAAAAGCAGGCTAGGAGGGCGGTCAAGGTGAAAATTCGCTTCATATCGTTTCCTTAGGGACTTGAAGATACAACCCGCTCGCCGCACAAATGGTTGTAATTTGGGGAAGTGAACAAAGTCCTGCGTTGCATGCTTCTTGCCCTTCTCCTTGCAGGTGGAAGCAAAGTGGCCCATGCCCAATGCGCATTGACAATTTCTCCCTCCAACGCCAGCACCTGTCCAGGGGACAGTGTGCAGGTCAACGTGACGGGAGGTACCAGTTACACATGGTCCCCAAGTGTTGGGCTGAGTTGCACGACGTGCGCTAGTCCCTGGGTGCAGGTGGATTCGGCCATGACGTACACGGTGACGTCCAGTACGTCCGGCAGCCAAAATGCTGTGAACTGGAATTTCTCAAGTGGAAATACCGGCTTTTCGACCCAATACCTCTACAATCCGACCAGTATTTGGAACGAAGGCACTTATGCCGTGGGCCCGAGTGCCAACGCGGTTCACCCCAACTTTGCGGCCTGGGGGGATCACACGACAGGGACGGGTAACTATATGATTATCAATGGGTCTACAAATGGAATTAAAACCATTTGGTCCCAAACAGTCGCCTTGCCTGCGGGCTCCAGCGCCACCCTGTCCATTTGGATGCTCACCCTCGCCACTCCGGCAGGTCAATTCCGCGTTAAGATCAACGGTACCGTCATCGGTTCCAATCAAACGACACCAGCAACGGTGGGGGTTTGGGGCAATTACACCTTCCCTTTTGTGGTGCCCACTTCTGGAAATGCGGCCGTGGTCATTGAGAGCGTGAGTACCGCCTTGGCGGGGAATGACTTTGGATTGGACGATATACAGTTTACGTATTCGTGTACCGCTTCCGCATCCTTGAATGTGCAACCGTATGCCAAACCTGAGGCACGCGCTCTGGCTTCAGATAGTTTGGGTTGTGCCGGGCTTTGCGTGAACTGGGCCGACAGCTCATCCATAGCCAACGGCGCCAACATCATTTGGCGGCAATGGACCTGGGGAGACGGAAGCCAGGATACGGGCCGCTTTCCGGTGCATTGCTACGCAGATGAAGGCAC
>CAXRFY010000141.1:0-12217 GCA_964229925.1 Schleiferiaceae bacterium | reverse complement strand
GGAACTACTGGCCCAAGGCGGTGCCTACGCCAACCTCTACGAAAAGCAATTTTTTGGGGAAGAGGGCTAAGCCTGAAGGCCCAGTAGATTTTTAGGATCGTCGATGGGTAGCGCAGGCGCGTAGGCCTGTAGGACAGCCTTGAAGTGTTCGAGGTGGCGGATTTGGAAGGCAATCGTTCGGCCCGAATGCAACGCAAACAGTACATAGAGTCCCTCGTCAAAGGCATAGGCATGGACCTTCTTGTGCGATCCAAAGCTGTTAATACGTAACCCCCAGCCTCCAAAATCCCCTATAGGACTGAGCTTAGCGACGGATGCGGAATGAACATCGCTCCACCTACGCCACTTCCAGGACCACACAAAGGGTCGGTAAATCACGCCAATGCCCCGGGCATTGATCCGCAAGCGGCACCAGGACATAATCATGGCGGCAACACCAGCCTCGAGCGCAATCACACTGAGGAGGACCCAAAAAAGCGTGGGCCCCTCCGTGGTGGGGCGACCTGCGAAGTAGGCGGCCAAATCGTTCCATCCCACGGAAATAATAATGGTCAACGTCGTAGTTAGGCTGATACCCATAACGATGAGAAAGGCTGGCGGGATGCGGAATTGATCGCGGTATTCCATGGTTTAAAAATACGCGAAGAACATTTGCGGATAAAAGATGTTTGAACATGCTGTGGGCGTTGTATATTTGTCCACGATTGCAAACCATGTTTAAACATTAAATTCAAATGAAAAAACTTCTTTCTCTTTCTGCTGCAGCTTTGTTGGCTGTAGCCTGTGGTCAAGGCACGCTGGATGCTACGGACGCGCAAGATGCTGCCCAAGGCGGCCAAACCTTCACAGTTGATGCAGGAGCTTCGGGTATCGAATGGTACGGTCACAAGCCTTTCGTAGAGAACTACGGACACGGCGGTACCTTGGCCATCACGGAAGGTATTGTGGGCGTTGAGAACGGCGCTTTGGTTTCCGGTAGCTTCGCCTTGGATATGAACAGCATCGTGTGCACCGATGAGGCGCTTCCCCAAGAGAAGAAAGACTACTTGGTAGGTCACTTGAAGAGTGCGGACTTCTTTGCGGTAGACAGCTTTGCGGTCGCTACGTTTGAAATCACGGGTGTGACATCTCAGGAAGGGGAGAACAACGCCTTGGTTTCCGGCAACTTGACCCTGCGCGGTGTGACCAACAACATCCAGTTTCCTGCAAACGTAACCGTCACGGATTCCGTGTTGACCTTGACGGCTCCTCAGTTCAACATCGACCGCAAGCAGTGGGGTGTCATGTACGCCTCTACGAGCATCGTGGATTTGGCAAAAGACAACTTGATCTCCGACGATTTGGGCATCAAGATTACCGTTACTGCTAAGCTCTAAACCGCTAGCTGTTGATTGGGTGAAGGCCTCGGCGAAAGCCGGGGCTTTTTTATGCCTCGTTGTGAAGCAGCTGTGCAAAGGCCGCTTCTAAAGTGGGGTAGTGGTAGGTAAATCCGATACGTTCCCATTTGGCTGCGGAACATTTGGTGCTCATCAAGCCTACTTGGGCCATCTCACCGAGGGCGAGGCGCAGGGCCCAGGCGGGCACGGCCGGCAGGAAATACGGGCGTTTGAGGCTGCGGGCGAGGGCTCTTGAAAAATCTGCATTCGTTACCGAATACGGTCCCACCCCGTTCCAAACTCCCTCGGCCGGGTGCTGGGCGAGGTAGATAAATTGGCGGGCCAAATCTTCCACATGGATCCAGGGCATCCAATGGCGCCCGTTGCCTAACGGAGCGCCCAATCCAAGTTTGAAAACGGGCAGCAAGGTGGCCATGACGCCACTTCCAGGCCCAAGGACAATGCCAATGCGCACCTTGGCTACGCGCAGTCCTAGGTCGGCTATGCGGTCGACACTGGCCTCCCATTGATGCACCACTTCTCCCAGGAAGCCCTGGGGTTCACCGTCGTGTTCCGTGTAGAGATAATCCGGATGGTTGGGGTAAATGCCCACCGCGGAAGCACTAATCAGTGCCTCAGGACGCTGATCGGCTGGGAGCTGAGCGATGGCGGCCTCCAGAGTGGCGCTGCCTTTGACTCGGCTATCCAGGATGGCGGCTTTGTGCTGGGCGGTCCAGCGTTCAGCCACGTTGGCGCCGGCTAAGTGGATGATGTGCGTGACGCCTTGGAGTGCCTGGGGATCTAGGGTGCCTCGGGAGGGATCCCAATGGAAGCGGTTGGGCGCGGGGGACGTTCGGGTCGAAAGGTGCCGAACCACATGGCCCTGCTGCTCCAATAGGCGGGTAAGGGCTTGGCCGACCATGCCCGTTCCCCCAGTTATCAAAAACGTGTGCATCATGGACAAAAGAACCGCATTTTTGTTCCACAGTTCACGCTATGCACGAATTACGACCACATTCCGGATGGGAAAACCGCTACCGCGCGACGGAGGACCCGCGATGCCCGTTTTATTTGGAGCAGGGCGCCCCTGAATTGGGCTACCACCGGATGTACGATTTTGTCATTCATCCCGAGTGGGACAGCGTCGGTTGTGAAACGCTCTTCGTGAAGCAAATCTTCGCAGACTACGAGCAAGGCTATGTCGTTCTGGAGCTGATTGGCGAATGGAACGATGCCGTCCACAACGATGTGATGGAGGTGAAGCGGCGTTTTGCGGATCCGCTGCTCGCCCAAGGGGTTGACAAGTTTCTCTTGATTGCAGACAACTTGCTCAACTTTCATGCGGGTGAAAGCGACTACTATGCCGAATGGGCCGAAGAAACCGAAGGGGGCTGGGTCGTCATGCTCAACGCGCGGGACCATGTCCTGCAGGATTTGACCGATGCACGATTGACACGCTATCTGTGGGCCGGGGAGCGCTACCGCTTTGGGGCATGGCGCGCACAAGATCCTCTCGCCTTATGCCAAGGCGTGGACCAAATGATTCAGCGACAATTGGGTTTTTAGAGGCGGTACATCCACCCTTTGGGGTCGGCGGTACGTCCGTAGCGAAGGTCGGCGAGCGCATTTTTGACGCGCATCGCGACACCGTCTGCGGGTGCTGGTACGGGGATGACTTCGCCTTGGTAGCCCAGACCGTCAATAGGACTGACCACGGCGGCGGTACCCATGCCAAAAGCTTCCTGCAAGCTGCCATTCTTGGCGGCTTCTACGATTTCATCCACAGAAATGCGGCGCTCTTCCACGGGGATGCCCCATTCTTTGGCCAGGATGAGGATGGACTCGCGCGTGATGCCTTCCAAAATGCGGTCTGAAAGTGCGGGAGTCACTAGTGTGCCATTCACCACAAACGCCACGTTCATGGTTCCGGCCTCTTCGAGGTAGGCGTGTTCTGCGTGGTCGGTCCAAAGGACTTGGTTGAAGCCTTCTTCCACCGCCCGGCGGGTAGCCAAGAAAGCACCGCCGTAGTTACCGGCGGCTTTGGCGAAGCCTACACCTCCTTCAGCAGCGCGCGTGAAGTGCTGTTCAATCTTGACCTTGACGGGCTTGGTGTACAGCTCGCCCACAGGGCTGGTCACAATGGCAAAGGTGTACTCTTCCGAGGGGCGCGCAGCCACAAACTCCGAAGAGGAGAACAAGAAAGGTCGTAGGTAGAGTGCCGTGTTTTCGCCGCGGGGAACCCATTCAGCATCCAGGCGAATGAGTTCGCTCAAGCCTTCCATAAAGATTTCTTTGGGTACTGCTGGGATGAGCATGCGCTCACCGGACTTGTTTAAGCGTTCCCAGTTGCGTTCCGGGCGGAAGATGGCGATGCCTCCGTCTGCTTGGCGGTAGGCTTTTTGGCCCTCAAAAACCGCTTGGCCGTAATGCAAAGCGTGCAAGCCAAGGCCTTGTTTCAAGGAGCTGTATGGCTGAATGACTCCTTCTCCCCATTGTCCGTTTTTGTATTCACAGATAAAAACGTGATCGGACAATCCAGCACCAAAACCAAGGTTGTTAAAATCAATGGTAGAAATGCGGGACTCAGTAGTAGGAATGACTTTCATGCGCGTATCAAGGAAGGGTTCAAGGGTCGGCTTGTTAGCCGGTGCAAAGGTACAAAGGATTGATTGTACCTTTGCCAAAAGCCAAACAATGAAACGTATTTTGATCCCCGCCGTGGCCCTTTTGGCCGCGTGCACCAGCCCCGAAGCGCAACCTGAAGCGCAGATTTCGTTCGACTACTTCGGCGATACCGTTCAAGTAGCCGACACCACCTCGTTGACGGCCTTGCTGGCCCAGCTTCAAGGCGGTACAGATTCCGTGTATGGCACGTTTGCAGCGCCTATTTCTTCGGTTTGCCAAGTGAAAGGCTGCTGGATGCAATTAGATTTGGGCAATGGGGAAGAGGCTTTGGTCCGCTTCAAGGACTACGGCTTCTTTGTGCCCATGGACGCGGCTACTGAGCTAGCCTTTGTGGAAGGCGGCTTGAAGGTCGACACCCTGTCGGTGGATTGGTTGCGTCACCAAGCGGAGGACGCGGGAGCCTCGGATTCTGCCATTGCAGCAATCACAGAACCTAAAATCAGCTATTCGGTGCTCGCTTCAGGCGTTGCACTGGCACAGAAGGAACGCGCGGCAGCCTCCGAAGAGGCGGAAGAGCACGACCATAGCAGCCATGAACATTAATCGAAAGGCCTGGTCAACAGGCCTTTTTCTTTGGGCCCTTGCCTTGGCGGTGGGCTGTCAAAATTCGGGAGCCGAATCCACGGAGGAGCCGGCAGAAACGCCCACGCGTAGTGGCCTATACCAAGCGAGCGAATTGGCCTTGACCATGCGGGACATGGCCAAGGACATGGAATCCTTGCGTCAGAAGGCAGACGCGGGCACCTTAACCGTGGACGAGGTGGATGCCTTGATGCAGACGCACCAAGCCATGGCCACCGATGCACCGACCAAACCCGAAGACATCAAGCCCAGCTTTGCAGGGTATTCGGAGGCCTACTTGAGCCAACTAGAGGACCTACGGGCGGCCATAGAACAACAGGTGAGCCGCGAAGAGCGCCTAGACGCCTTTAATGCGGCCATTGCCACCTGCGTAGCCTGCCACCAGGACCACTGCCCGGGTCCCATTCCGCGCATTCAAAAAATCAAAGTCCAGCCGTGAACACGCGGGTCATGACCCGCGACGGAAGTCCCTCGTTGGAAAGCCACCGTTGGGGCTGTGCCTTCCATTCGCGCCACGGTGCATTGACGGAGGCCCTCCACGTGTACCTCCAAGAGGGCCTTGCGCATGTTGCCGCAGAGGTGGAAGGTCCGCTTCGTCTCCTTGAAATGGGTGCAGGTACCGGATTCAATGCGGCCTTAGCCTTGGACTGGGCCCAACGACAAGGCCGCGAACTTCATTACACAGGCATCGATGTGGCCTTGCCAGACCAAGAAGCCTGGGAAGCTTGGCGGGATAGCTGGCCACAGCGTCCTAGCTGGATGGAAAGGGCGCAGCGCATCCGCGATGCTTGGGCAGCGGGTCAGCGCTTCCTAGAAAAGGGGCTCTCAGCAACCTATGTGCCAGGCTTGGCCTCCGAAGTATCTCTGCCCAGTGGCATGCACTGCGTGTTTTACGATGCTTTTTCCCCTACGCAACAGCCCGAACTCTGGACCTCCAACGCCCTAGCTCCTTGGTTGGACGCGTTGCATCCCCAAGGCTATCTCGTGACCTATTGCGCCCGAGGGCATGTTTTTAGGGCCGTTCGTGCCCTCGGCTACCGCGCCGAGCACGTGCAAGGCCCTCCTGGAAAGCGGGAAATGCTTCGGGCCTCCGTAGTTTCGCACCGATGAAGCGCTACACCCACCGCATCTATGGCTTTCTCCAGCGGCCCACCGGGGAGGTGCTGGTCGCACTGGAACGCTTCAAGGACCGCCCGCTGATCAAATTCCCGGGCGGAGGGCTCGAATGGGGGGAAAGCCATACGGAATGCCTAATCCGCGAGTTCCACGAAGAATTGAGTCTGGACATCCGTGTAGGGGACTGCGTGTTCTTCAATGATTTCCCGGTGATTTCCGCCTTTGACGCCGACGTCTACGTGCAAGCCTTTTTCTACCGCGTAGAGGCGCTGGAGGATGCGGATTTGGAGACTTTGGACGTCGTGGATACCTGGGAGGTACCCGCGGAGAATGGAGAGCAATTCAAATGGGTGAGACCGGAAGACTTGGATCCCACTCGCTTCACCTATGCCATTGAGCAGGCGGCTAGTCGCGCGTGGCTGGCCGAAGCCAAGAGCCAGAAATAGGGCAGATCGGCTGCCAATCTCCTTTGCAGGTGGCCACGGTGTTCAAGAAATACCCTTCCGCTTTGCGGGCGGCACCCAAGGTATGGACCTCCCATGCGCCGGACGGACTTGAACCCACATACACGTGCATACGGCCAAAGAGGTCAATGCTCAGCGCATCGCTTAGGGCGGTCAAGGCCTTCATGCGGCTGTCGATCGAGCATCCACTGGCTGCGTGGGCGCGCTCGTCCACAGCCAGCGCGATCAACCGCTGATCCACGGTCGTGAAGCCCGCCTCAACGGGCGTTCCATGGGCAGCCCAGTCTTCGCAAAGGGCGGTCAAATGCGTGTGTACCAAAGCGTTTTGCTCTTCCGACCAGGGCTGTGCGGCAGAGAAGCACCAAAATCGACTTTCGGCGGGCAGCGATTCCCAGGACTTAAGCGCCATGCGACTGGTCTAGAGCTTCCGCAATGTCCAGCACTTTCACAGAGCCTTCTTTCTCAAAATGCTTGACGCCGTCGGTGAGCATGGTATTGCAGAAGGGGCATCCCGTGGCGATGACGGCGGGTTCGGCCTGCAAGGCTTCTTCTGCGCGCTCGTGGTTGATATCCTTGTTTCCTTTTTCGGGCTCCTTGAACATCTGAGCGCCGCCTGCGCCACAACAGAGGCCGTTCTTTTTGCAGCGCTTCAATTCGATGAGGTCGGCTTCCAACTGCCCGAGCACCTCGCGGGGCGCCTCGTATTCGTTGTTCACGCGCCCTAGGTAGCATGGGTCATGGAAGACCACGCGCTTGCCTTTGAACGCACCGCCTTCTACTTTGAGCTTGCCTTCTTGAAGCAAGGTTTGCAGGTACTGGGTGTGGTGGTAAACTTCATAGCTGCCTCCGAGCTCTGGATACTCGTTCTTGAGCGTGTTAAAGCAGTGGGGGCAGGTCGTTACGATGCGCTGCACCTCGTAGGCATTGAGAACCTCAATGTTGGCCAATGCCTGCATTTGGTAGAGAAACTCGTTGCCGGCACGGCGGGCGGGATCCCCCGTACAGCCCTCTTCCGCACCTAAGATGGCAAAGCTGACGCCGGAACGATGCAGCAAGCGGGCAAAGGACTTGGTGATGCGCTTCGCGCGGTCGTCGTAGCTCCCCGCGCAGCCTACCCAAAAAAGTACGTCCGGCTTTTCTCCGCGTTGGGTGAGTTCGGCTAGGGTAGGAATGTGCAAGGGCTCGCTCATAAGGTCTTAGTCTTCAAAAACTTCGATCGTGGCAGGCTTGCGCACCAAATCCGTAAAGGCTCCGGTGTAGCGCGTGGCACGAACGATGTGGTTGTCAATCCAGTGGTAGTTTCCGCCGCGGGGTTTGCCCATCAGCAAACCGTGGTAGGGGAATCCGTGGCGCTGGAGCCAAGTTTCCGTCACCTCGCGGTGTTCTTCCGTGCGGGACGTGAAAAACGTGATCACATGGCCCTCTGCGTACCATTTTTGAATGGTTTCGAGGGCGTCTACGTACACCGCTGCCGTGGCCATGCGTTCGGGTTCCTCGTTGGGAATGTCGTCGCAAATGGTCCCGTCAATGTCGATCAAGTAGTTCTTGACGTCTTCAGGGAGTACGGGGCTGATTTTCTGTCCGTTAACGGTAATTTCTTGGAGGTTCTTGGTGCTCATCCGCAGTTAGTTTTCCGTGGTCCACAGCGCACGGTCCGCCTGAGGGTAGGCCCAGGGGGCGCCGTTGTTTTCCACATTGTTCATCATGGTGTTCAGCGAGGCAGGCGCAGCGGATTCTTCCATCACCAGGTACTGCCTCATTTGCTGGATGATGTCCAAGGGGTCGATGTTCAGGGGGCAGGCTTCCACACAGGCATTGCAGGTGGTGCAGGCCCAAAGCTCTTCGCGGCTAATCCAATGATCGAGCAGCGTATCGCTGTTTTCAGGGGTTGTAAGGAGTTGTTCGACGCGGTCGCGGGTCACCATCATGATTTTGCGAGGCGATAGCAGTTTGCCGGTTTGGTTGGCCGGACATTCGCTGGTGCAACGTCCGCATTCGGTACAGCTGTAGGCGTTGAGGACATTGACAAAGTGCAAGTCTTCGATGTCTTTGGCGCCAAAGCGGGCGGGAACTTCGGCCGAATCTGGTACATAGCTAGGGTCCAGCATCGCCTTGATTTCACGCATCACGGAGGCCATAGCCGGTATTCGGCCACGAGCGCTCAACTTGCTGTACCAGGTATTTGGGAAAGCCAGGATGATGTGGAAGTGCTTGCTCTTGGGCAAGTAGTTCAAAAAGGCCAAAATTCCAATGAAGTGGAACCACCAGGCGCCCTCCATCCACAGGTGCAAGGCCTCTTGACTCAAACCGGCAAATAGTGGAGCCAAGGCTTGCGCCACCACAAAGGGTGCATGCCCGTCCGGTAAGGCCGCTTCTGCCGCGTTCATGATCAACAGGGCCGCCATCAGAACAATCTCCGTGTAGAGAATGATGGCTGCGTCTTGCTGGGGCCATCCCGTCAAGTCGCTGTGGGTGAATCGAGCAATTCCACCAAACCAACGGCGAAGCAAGAACACCACGCAGGCTACAATGACCAAAACGCCCAGAATTTCAAAGAAGTTGATCGCTGCGGTATACAGGCCGCCAAGAGGCGCTTGTAGGATGCGGTGCTGTCCAGTAATGCCGTCTAGGAGGATTTCAAGGACCTCCAAGTTGATGAGTACAAATCCAACGTAGACAATGAGGTGAAAGAAGGCAGCAAGGGGTCGAGCGCCCATTTTGCCTTGCCCTAAGGCTACACGGGCCATGGTTTTCCAGCGCTCTGATTTCTGGTCGTAGCGGTCGGTTTTTCGTGCCAGCGCCAAGCCTTTTCGCAAGCGCACGATTTGTTTAGCAAAGAGGCCAGCGCCCGCTGCTAGTGCGAGAACGAAGAGGAGTTGTCCGATCATTCTGTTTTGGTGTCCTTGTTTTTCCCGCCAAAAATGGAAATTTCCACATAGCGGCCTGGGCGCTCTTTGATGTCTTCCAAGAGTTTGTCCAGCGACAGGATGGCATGGTTGATTTCGTTGTAGAGCGAGTCATTGGCCACCAATTTGCCGAGGGTCCCTTCACCCGCTTCGATGTTAGAGGTGATGGCGTCTAGGCGCGTGGCCGTTTTGCTCAAGCTGCGCATGGCTTCACCGGCATTGGCGCGCGCCAAAGTGTCCGAAATATTGGCCAAATTGTTGAAGACGCGGTCCAATTCGTCGCGGTTCTCGTTGAGCATGCTGGTCAAGCGCTCTAGATTTTGCGTAGCTGAACCTAGGGCTTCACGGTTTTCCGACATGTACAAGCTGAGCTCATCCGTAATGGTACCCAGGTTGCTGATAGAACGGTTGACGTTGTCAAAAGAGGTTCGGAACTCCTCCTGCATCTCGCCACCCAAGAAACCGGTCAAAATATTCACGGTGGAATCCAAGCTCGCGAGCAATTTTTCAGCCTTCACTTTCACGGGAATAACTTCCTTGTTGATCGATTCGGACAAAGAAGCTTCAATGGCCGAACGAAGGGTATCGCCCGATTCAATGAGCACACTGCCTTTTTCCAGAACGAGCGCAATTTCTTTGGCGCCCAACAAGTCAGCTGAACGAATCTCCGCAAGACTGTTGGCAGTGATGGGGTAGTCCGTGGTAATATTCATTTTGACGACAATCTTCCCACTGTGATTGGGGTGGAAGTAGACGTCACTCACCTTTCCGACTGAAAATCCGTTTAGGGTCACACTTTGACTCTTGGTAATGCCCTCGGCGTTGTCGTAGACGGCATAAACTTCCGTGCCGTGCTCAAAGAGGTCCGATCCCTTTAAAAAACTGATTCCCCAGTACAAAACGGCAGCGGCCAAAACCACTAGTACACCGGCTTTAAATTCTCGTGAAAACATAGGGCTACAAGATACAATTATTGGCGGAGGCGTTCAGCTTCTGCAGGTGAAATGCGGTCGTCGCCTTTGTAGGCTACGATAAAGGCATCCGCAAAGCCTTTTTTCTGCACGCCTCCAAGCGCTGCTTTGGCATCGTCGAGGGTTAAGTAGTGCCCTTGCAGGTAGCGGTACAAGCGTCCATCCGGCTTGATCCACACATCCTCAACAGCATTAAAGGGAGCTTCGGCAGTGGATTTTTTGAAGCCGGAAACGGAAAGCTGAATGGCAAAAACGACTGTCGGTGCAGGAGGCGGGGCCGGGGCGGCCACCTCCTGGGTTGGCGCCTCTGCGCTGCCTGAGCTGTTCGGTTGAGCATGCGAGAGGCCACGTTCACGACGGGCCTTGTAGGCTCCAAACGAACGCGCAATGGCCGTGGACATGGCATCCTGACCTTCACTGCTGTTGAGGTAGTCCTCTTCGGCCGAGTTGGTGGTGAAACCCAGTTCAATCAGGACAGAGGGCATGGAACAACGGCTCGTGACGTACAGGGGTTGCTGGCGAACCCCTCGGTCTTTTCGGCCCACGTCGTTGCGGAAGGCATTCTGTATGGTCTGAGCAAATTCAATGCTCTGGGTCTGAAAGGCGTACTGGTAGAGCGTAAGGGCGATGTAGCTCTCCGGCTTGCGCGGGTCAAATCCTTCGTACTTGTCTTGGTAGTTGTCCTCCATCAAAATGACTGAGTTCTCACGTAGCGCTACCTGGTTTTCATCGTCGTGGTTTTTTCCCATCACGTAGGTGGTGGAACCGTAGGCAGATTTGTTTTCAGCCGCATCGCAGTGGATACTAATGAAGAGGTCGCCTTGCTCACGGTTGGCAATGGCGGTGCGCTCATAAAGTTCTAGAAAACGGTCCGAATTCCGCGTCAACACCACCTGCACGTCGGGATAGAGCTCCTTGATCTTAGCCGCGGTTTGTTGCGCAACCGCTAATGCCACGTCTTTTTCCGTGCTTCGGTAGCGGCGTGTTCCAAGGTTTCCAGGGTCTTTTCCGCCGTGTCCGGCGTCGATAATAACCTTCTGCACGCGATCCGAGGACTTCGCAACCGGGGTGAAACCGAGATAGGGCACCGCCAAAGCTGCAATAAGTACCCACGTTAGGCGTTTCAATGCTGTACTTTTGGACTTCGTATTCATGGGGATGCACACAAAATTACGCGGTTTAGCGGCAACTTGCCTGCTGACGTTGGGTTCTTTTTCGGCCTTCGGGCAAGAAGACCCACGTACAGCTCCTATCCAATTTCATTCCAATCAAGATGGAGTGTATTTGGTCGGTGAAAATGCCGTGCTGCTTCGCGACGATGCGGTGGTCACCATGGAGGGTATGGAGCTTCGTGCCGAGGTCATCAAGATTGACTACGAAAACCACCTTTTGACCGCCTATGGAGCGCCTGATGCCACGGGAAAAATAATAGGCCGTCCCATCTTTACGCAGGGCGACCGAAAATTTGGCGCCGACACCCTCAAATACAACTACGTCACGCAAAAAGGCTGGGTTTACCAAGGCAATACCACCGAAAGTGGCGGCTACCTCCACGGCGAAAAAATCAAAATGATGGAAGACAGCTCCTACTTCTTGGGAGCCATGTCCTTCACGACCTGCAACCACGAACACCCGCACTTCGCCATTGTCACGCAAAAAGCGCGTTTGGACGTGGGGCGACGTATTGTAACCGGGCCGGCCTTTCTGGAAATTTTGGATCTGCCCACGCCTTTGGGGCTGCCATTTGCCTTCTTTCCCATGATGGACAAGCAGGCGAGCGGCTTTATCCTACCCACCTTTGCGGACAAGCGGGACTGGGGCCTAGGCTTGGTAGGCGGGGGCTATTACTGGGCCTTTAACGACCACTACGATTTGCGCTTGACGGGCGATGTATATACGCAGGGCTCGTATGGGGTGCAGGCGACGAGCAACTACCGGTTTCGGTACCGGTATTCGGGCAATGTGGGGCTGCAGATTAACCGAACCAAATTTGGCGATCCCCGCGCCCCTAGCGGCCAGTTCATGGACGCCAAAGACTACCGCATCACTTGGAGCCACAGCCAGGACCCCAAGGCCCACCCCAGCCAGTCTTTCAGCGCTCGGGTCGAATTAGCCAC
>CAXRFY010000140.1:0-3368 GCA_964229925.1 Schleiferiaceae bacterium | reverse complement strand
TCTTTGCACAAGCGCCCGGCTATTTTCCTGCTCGGACGTCCGCATAGAACGCTTTAAAGGCGTCCAAGGCTTCAAAAGGCTTTTCCATGTGCGGCGTATGCCCGCAATCTTCGATGATTTTTAAGGTTCCCTGCGGGTAGTCGGCCAGCAGCGCTTCCCCATTTGTGGTGGGAAAAATGGCATCCTCTGCTCCCCAAAGGAGCATGGTCGGACCGCTGTAGCCATGGATGGAAGCAATCAGTTCAGAGGCGTCGCGCTCCACGGCACGGAGCAGCCCTTGACGCTGCTCGACATTCTCGGAGTAAATGTTGTCAATCGCGCGCTGCTTCACAAATTCCGGCACGAAGAGCACGTCTTTCACGGAAATTCGGTGCATGAGGTCAAAGGCTTCAATGTCTGCAGGAAGTAAAATCTCTTCGATGGGGCGACCGAGGTGGTTCTCGAGACTATCAAGGGACTCCGGGCGGTAAGCGCGGTTCAGCGGGTCGATGAGCACGAGGGAATGCAAGCGTTCGGGATGTTCGCCCGCGAGAAAGGCCGAAACCATGCCCCCATAGGAGTGGCCCACCAGGTGGAACTTGGAAACGCCCAAACTGTCCAAGCCCGCCAAGATGCTCTCGGACTGGCGCGGTACGGAAATCAAGGAATCCGCAGACGTGCTGGCCCCAAAGCTGAGCAGATCCACGATGTACATGCTTTTTTTGTCGCCAAATCCCCACACCATCGGCTGCCACTGCACCCGTGGGTAGGGGCCAAAACCGTGTACAAAGACCAGAGTATCCTTGCCTTTGCCTGTGTGGAGGACGCTCAGACTGTCCCCATTAGCCAAGGGAATGACGTACTCTTCACTTTCCATCACGCGGTAGAACCAACGGGACTGCCCCTCAATGGCGCGGTCCACGGTGCAAGAGACTGTGGAAAGAAGGGCAATTCCCAGCAGGGCAAGGAGTGAAAGGCGTGTACGCATGCCCCACTGAACGCAAAAGACGTGCCGTACCTTGGCCCTGTGAAAACCATTGTGGCACTTTCTACCCCAGCGGGCTCTGGAGCGATAGGCGTCATGCGCCTTTCGGGCCCGGATGCCCTGGCGATTGCCGGTTCTTTTTTGCCGAGTATTCAGGCCTGGAAACCTCGTCATGCCCATTTTGCACGCTTTGTCGTCGAAGGGGACATATTGGACGAAGTCGTGGCCATCGCCTTTCCAGGACCCCATTCCTACACCGGCGAAGACGTGGTGGAAGTGAGTTTTCACGGCTCTTCCTTCATCCTTGAATCGGCCCTAAACGCGCTTCGGGCGCAAGGGGCGCAGCTGGCCAAAGCCGGCGAGTTCACCCAACGTGCCTTTTTCAACGGCAAGTTGGACCTTTCACAAGCGGAAGCTGTGGGGGATTTGATTGCATCGGAATCCGCATCGGCGCACCGTTTGGCCTTTCGGCAAATGAAGGGCAGCATTTCGAAGCGCTTGCAGGTATTGCGTCAGCAGTTGATAGACTTTGCCGCCTTGATTGAGTTGGAGCTAGACTTTGTGGAGGAGGATGTGGAATTCGCGCAGCGGCCTGCGTTGCTGAAGTTGCTTTTGGACTTGGAAGGTGAGATCCAGAAAATGCTCCAAACGTTTAAACTCGGTCGAGCCATCAAGGACGGCATCCCCCTCGTGCTTGCCGGCGCCCCCAATGCGGGAAAATCCACCCTGCTGAACCGAATCCTCGACGAGGATCGCGCCATTGTCACAGATATTCCTGGAACCACCCGCGACACTATTGAGGAAAAATTTAAGCTGGGCGATCACGTTTTTCGACTGATTGACACTGCAGGCCTGCACGAAAGCACGGACACCGTTGAGCGCCTCGGCATCCAAAAATCCTGGGAAAAAATCCAAGAGGCACAGTTCATCTTGCACCTGATTGACCCGCAAACGACCGAAGTCGCAGAGGCCCAAAATCTACACGAAAGCTTGCGCTCAAAGGCGCCTGACACCCAAATCCTAACCGTACTCACCAAGTCCGATCAGTGGACCAGGGACTACGGAACGCAGTGGCCCAACGCCCTATGCATGGGCGAAGGAAGCTCCTTGGAGCCCTTGGAGACCCGCCTCAACGATGGCATGGTAGAAGCCGGAAGTGCCTCCGAGGACGTGCTGATTGCCAATGCTCGGCATGCGGAAGCCCTGCAGGCGGCGCTGGACGCCCTACTGAAGGCCCACACAGGTTTGGACGGAGCCACCTCGGGAGAGTTGGTGGCCTACGATTTGCGTGAAGCCCTGCAGCACCTGGGAAGCATTACCGGTGAAATTGTGGCGGACGACTTGTTGTCCAGCGTCTTCAGTCGGTTTTGTATCGGGAAGTAATACCTTTCCTCTGTGAAACGTACCCTCTTTGCCCTCCTCCTCACCATCGCCCTACCGGCAGCGGCCCAGCGCTTTTATGCGGACAACGGCCAATACGAGGGTCGTTTTGACGGCGAGCGCTGGTACAGTTCCACCGGGGAATTTGTGCTTAGAATTTCGGGCGAGCGCATGTATTTGAGCAACGGCACCTTTGAGGCCCGAATGCAAGGCGACCGCCTCTACCAAGCCAACGGCACGTACATCGGACGCATGCAAGACGATCGATTCTACCTGGCCAATGGGGAATACATCGGCCGTTTGGATGGAGAACGCTTCTACGGTGCAGATGGCCGCTACTTGGGCCGGATGAGCGAGGAAAACAAAGTCCTCGCCTTCTGGTATTTCTTTAAAATACGACCATGCTGAGACTCCTAACCATACTTGGGATTCTCATCCACACTTCGGTTTTTAGTCAAGGGCTTCGGGTCCACGTACTAGGCACCGCCCAAGATGCCGGTCGTCCCCAAGTGGGCTGCACTCAACCCTGTTGCGTGGATGCCAAAGGCCAGCCACGGCCCCACGAAGCCGTGGTCTCCTTGGGCATCACCCAAGCGGATGGACCGGCTTCCTTGTTGGAGGCCACGCCGGACCTGACGGCCCAGTGGACCGCGTTGAGCGAGCTCAACAACGGCCAAGCGCCCAAGCGCATCTTCATCACGCACGCCCACATCGGCCACTATACGGGTTTGATGTATTTGGGCCGCGAAGCCATGAACAGCCAGCTGGTTGAGGTCTTTGGAACGCCTCGCTTCATGGAGTTTTTACAGCGCGATCAGCCCTGGAAACAGCTCTGCGACGTGCAGAACATTTGGCCCCAAGCTTGGACCGCTGGGGACCGCATTTTGCTGGAAAACGGCCATATGGAGGCACTATCCGTGCCGCATCGGGATGAAGTTTCGGACACCTATGGCTTTATCGTACAGGGACCCAACAAGCGGCTGCTCTTCCTTCCGGACATCGACAAGTGGGAGCGTTGGGAAAC
>CAXRFY010000139.1:0-4104 GCA_964229925.1 Schleiferiaceae bacterium | reverse complement strand
GGCCCCAACGCCACGGTGGCCATGGGCAATGCAGGCCGTGACGTATGGGAGCAGCTGCAAACTAGCGCGGCCAATACGCACGAACGCTTGGTTGAATTCCCCTTCTGGGACGAATACAACGACCTGCTCAAGAGTGAAATCGCCGACCTCAAAAACATCGGCGGCGCAGAAGCCGGTGCCATCACCGCGGGCAAATTCTTGGAGCACTTCACCGACTACCCCTATGTGCATTTGGACATTGCAGGTCCGGCCTTCTTGGACAGCCCCTGGGGCTATTACGGCAAGGGCGGCACTGCGGTGGGCGTGCGCTTGCTGACGGACTTCTTAGCCAACGTGCGCTCATGATGCGCCTGGGCATTTCCTGCGGAGATCCCAACGGCATCGGCCTAGAGGTCGTGCTCAAGACCTTGGCGCAGGCGGAGGTTCGGGAGATGGCGCAGTTCTACCTCTTCTGCTCGCCCCAAGTGCTGGCCTACCACCGCAATACGACGGAGGTGGGCGAGATTCCCTACGTGACGGTCGCTGCGGGCGATACTGTTCCAAAAGGCAAAATTGGCCTCGTGGACCCCTGGAATCGGGAAGTAAAAGTGGAATTTGGACAGCTCAACGAAGAAGGGGGCCAAGCCGCTTTGGACAGCTTGAGTGCTGCCTGCGCCGCTATAGAAGCGGGCCAGCTCGACGGATTAGTCACCGCTCCCCTGAGCAAAGCGAACATTCCCAGCTCGCCCGAAGCCCCTTTCACGGGCCATACCGGCTACCTCGCCCAGCGCTTCAACGCCAAGCCCTTGATGGTTATGGCCGCTGAAACCCTACGCGTCGCCTTGGTCACGGAACATATCTCCCTTCAGAGCGTCGCCGGTCGCGTGACGCCCGCTTTGTTGGACGAGAAATTAGCCGCCTTCGAAGCTGCATTAAAATTGGACTTTGGCATTCAGCGCCCCACGATTGCTGTACTCAGCATCAACCCGCACGCCGGTGACGGCGGTGCCATGGGCCACGAAGAAAACAATGTGCTGAAGCCGTGGATAGCATCCGCTAAGGAGCGCGGTTCCCTTGTTTCTGGCCCCTTCCCCGCGGACGGTTTCTTTGGGAAAGCAGCGCATTTGGGCTTTGACGGCACCTTGTCCATGTACCACGACCAAGGCTTGATCGCCTTCAAGATTTTGCACTTCGAAAGTGGCGTCAACAACACCTGCGGGCTGCCTTTTGTACGTACCTCCCCGGATCATGGAGTTGGCTTGGACATCGCGGGTAAGAACTTGGCAGATGCGCAGAGCTTCCAAGCTGCCGTTTTCCAGGCGATCGACCGCATTCGCCTTCACCGCGAACAGACCGAATTAACCGCTAATGTCCTGCCCAAGTTTGAGCAAAAAGGCCGCCGCGACGCATAACGCAAATTCAAAGGCTAGGTATTTGCTGTTCATGGAATTGGGCGTACATTTGCCGGCTCTAACGCGCACTCGGCCATGAAGAAACGCGAAACCCTCCTTGGATTCTCGGGCCTTGCTTTGGGCGAGCACACGTTGGAGTATCGTTTAGACGAGACGTTCTTTGCTTCGTATCCCCTTTCCGATTTGGAAGGTGTGCGCCCTGCCACGGTGCAGGTGCTGCTGCGGAAAGCCAACAACTTAATGGAGTTGGATTTTTCGTTTGAGGGCTTGATGGACACGACCTGCGATTTTAGCGGGGACCCCTTTGAGCTTGAGCTGCGCAACGCCTTTACGGTTGTGGTCAAATTTGGCGATGCCTTTGACGACAGCGACCCGGACATATTGGTGCTCCCTCACGGCGAGTACGAGGTGGATTTGGCCCAGTACCTTTTTGAACTGGTTGCCCTATCCGTCCCTTACCAAAAAGTCAAACCGGAATTGAGAGAAACGATCGAAGACGACGACCTAGACGAGGACGACGAAATTTGAATTGAACTGAAAAACTCTGCATTATGGCACATCCTAAGCGTAGACAATCCAGCACCCGCCGCGACAAGCGCCGCACGCATGACAAGGCTGTTTTACCCCAGTTGGCGGTTTGCCCTACTACGGGTGAAGCTCACTTGATGCACCGCGCCTACTGGCACGAAGGCAAAATGTACTACAAAGGCAAAGTCGTTATCGACAAAACCGAAGTAGCCGAGGCCTAATCGCTTTAAGGCATTTTACATTAAAACCCGAGGCATTTCGTCCCGGGTTTTTGTTTTTTTTGACGCACATTTGTTACCCTAACTCTTGACTCATGGATATCAAGGAACTACAAAACTTTATCAAGTTCGTGACCAAATCAGGCGCTTCGGAAGTGTCTTTGGAAACCGACACCTACAAAGTAACCGTTAAAACTTCCGGTGGTGAAGCCGTCCACTATGTAGCTTCTGCCCCCGCTGCCGTTGCTGCCGCTCCTGCGCCCGCTGCTGCTGCACCCGCTGCCGTTGCTGCTGCCGCGCCTGTAGAGGACGAGTTCGCCAACTGCGTGGCGATCAAATCGCCCATGATTGGCACCTTCTACCGCAAGCCTAGCCCTGACAAGCCCGTTTTCAAGAACGTGGGCGATATCGTCACCGCAGGCGAAACCGTTTGCATCATTGAAGCCATGAAGCTCTTCAATGAAATTGAAAGTGAAGTAACCGGTAAGATTGTGAAAATCGTTGCGGACGATATGACCCCCGTTGAATACGGTCAAACGCTCTTCTTAGTCGAGCCAGCTTAATCCTAAGCTCCTCCTGATGAAAAAAATCCTCATTGCCAACCGTGGCGAAATCGCCATGCGCATCATCCGCACCTGCCGGGAGATGGGCATTAAAACGGTGGCGGTTTATTCAGAAGCCGATCGCGACAGCCTTCATGTCCGCTTTGCAGACGAGGCCGTTTGTATTGGTCCCGCTCCCTCCAAAGAGAGCTACCTGAGCATCCCTGCGATTATTTCCGCTGCGGAAATCACCAACGCCGACGGCATCCACCCCGGTTTTGGCTTCCTCTCTGAAAATGCCAAGTTCTCGCGCATTTGTGCCGAACACGGCATCAAGTTCATTGGCGCCACCCCCGAGCAAATCAACAAAATGGGCGACAAGGCCACGGCCAAGGAGACCATGAAAGCCGCTGGGGTTCCTTGCGTGCCCGGTTCGGACGGCTTGTTGGAATCCTTTGAGCACGCCAAGAAAATCGCCAAGGAAATTGGCTACCCCGTCATGATGAAGGCTACGGCCGGAGGTGGCGGTAAGGGCATGCGCGCTATTTGGAAAGAAGAAGAGCTTGAAAAGGCCTGGGAATCTGCCCGCCAAGAAGCCGCCGCCGCCTTTGGCAATGACGGCATGTACATGGAGAAGCTCATCGAAGAGCCTCGCCACATTGAAATTCAGATCATTGGCGACCAATCCGGCAAAGCGTCCCACCTGAGTGAGCGCGATTGCTCGGTCCAGCGCCGCCACCAGAAGTTGACGGAAGAGACGCCCTCTCCCTTCATGACCCCTGAACTTCGTCAAGCGATGGGCGATGCCGCTGTAAAAGCCGCTGAATACATTGCCTATGAAGGCGCCGGTACGGTGGAATTCTTGGTGGACAAGCACCGCAACTTCTACTTCATGGAGATGAACACCCGTATTCAGGTGGAGCACCCCATTACGGAGGAAGTGACGGACTACGATTTGATTCGCGAGCAGATTAAAATCGCTACGGGCACCCTGATTTCAGGCCGAAATCACGAGCCCAAGCAGCACGCCATCGAATGCCGCATCAACGCGGAAGACCCGTACAACAACTTCCGCCCGAGCCCCGGCAAGATCACGGCGTTTCACGCTCCGGGTGGCCACGGCGTTCGGATCGATACGCACGTGTACGCGGGCTACACGATTCCTTCCAACTACGATAGCATGATCGCCAAGCTCATTGTCACGGGCCGTACGCGTCAACAAGCCATCGAACGCATGAAGCGTGCCCTGGACGAGTTCATTATCGAAGGCATCAACACCACCATTCCCTTCCACCGTCAATTGATGGACCATCCCGATTACGTGGAGGGCAATTACACGACCAAATTCATGGAGACCTTCGAAATGAAGTAATCCCTTGCGTTTTTCAAAAAAGAAAACCGGCCTCTAGGGGCCGGTTTTTTTAT
>CAXRFY010000138.1:0-3320 GCA_964229925.1 Schleiferiaceae bacterium | reverse complement strand
GCTCCTACGAAGACCGCACGCGCATCCGCTACGAACGCGTTTGGAACGGTGAAAACAGCAAATTCACCGTCGGTGGAAGCCTGGAGGCTGTGCTTTTAGGTGTAGACATGTGGGCCCTCAAAGGCAGTATCAGCGGCATTGACACCACCAACCTTCAAAGCACCTTAGGCTATGGGCAAGCTGGTCTCTTCACGTCCTACGCCAAGACCTCCCAAAACGGACGCGGCACCTTGAATCTTGGACTCCGCATGGACGCCTCCAATTTCAACCTAAACATGGTCAATCCTTTGGCCCAGCTCTCCCCGCGCGCCTCCTACAAATACCAACTCACCTCGCATTGGACGGCCAATAGCCACGTGGGACGTTACCAGCAGATGCCCGCCGGCATTCTATTGGCCGCGAACCGCGCGACCAACCACGGTCGCTTCACGCGCTTCACGACCACCGACCACCTAGGTGCAGGCGTCGAATACCAAAACGGCAAGACCTACCGCGTCAGCATGGAAGTCTACAGCAAGCGCTACCGAAACGCCCCCTTCCTGGTGAACGACCAAATCGCCTACGCCAATGCCATCGGCGCCTATGTCGCAGTCGGCGATCAACCCTCCATTCCAGACGCTGTGGGTCGCGCCCGTGGATTTGAGCTCTTCCTCCAGCAAAAACTCAAAGGACACTACTGGTGGATGGGGTCCTACAACTACGGCATCAGCGAATTCCAAACCGCATCGGGCGACTGGGCTCCTTCGGTATGGGATAGCCGCCACACCCTCAGCTTGACCACGGGCAAGGTGTGGGGCAAAGGCTGGCAATGGGGCCTCAAATGGCGCTATTCATCCGGCACGCCCTACACCCCCTTCAACGAAAGCGCCTCCGCCCTGGTTAGCAACTGGGACATTTTGCAGCGTGGCGTTTTCGACTACGCACAGGTGAACAGCCAGCGTTTGGCCTCCTTCACTCAGTTGGACTTCCGCATTGACAAGACCTACTCCCACAAAGGCTGGAGCTTGAGCTGGTTCTTGGACCTCCAAAATTTGGCCAGCGGCGACATTCCCCTCATGCCCTACCTCACCGTGGTGCGCGATGCGGATACCAAAGCGCCCCTGCTCGATCCCAACGATCCCACCCGGTACCAAATGCAGCTCCTTCGCTCAGACACGGGCCGAACGCTTCCCACGATTGGGATGATTCTGGAGTTCTAGGGAAGTCAAAGGGTTTAAGAGTTAAAGGGTTTAAGGGTAAAAGGGTTTAAGCGTTTAAAGGAAAAGTCTACAGCGCAAAGCGCGTGCTCTCTAGCTTTCTAGCTACCTAGCCCTTTTCCCGGCCCGGTATTTGTGCTAGGTTTGGGGTAAACAATTGCCCTATGAAACTTCGTACCGCTTTCGCCAGCTTAGGCTTACTTGCAATGGGTGTGCTTTCGGCACAAACCACCACCCGCCACCACGAACTCGGCATCCAGCTGGAGCAGTCCTACGGCTTCATGTACGGGGCGCCCCTGAATTTTAAAACGCTGTACAAATGCGGCAAGACGGATCAGGCCGTTTGGCGCTTGCAGTTGGGCAATATTCAATTTGGGCACAACTACTACGAGCCCAGCCAGCAGCAATCTACGTGGATGAGCCTAGGCGGCTCTATCGGTCGCGAATGGCGCAAAGACCTCAATAGCAACTTGCGCTTTTTCCATGGCCCCTTGGTCGGCGCAGAGATGAGCATGAGCCGTTCAGTTTCAGAAGTTCCTCCTGGCACGGACAACAGCTACTACTACATCATGCCCAACCTGATTTACGTTTTGGGCATTCAGTACCGAATCAATCAAGACTTTTACGTGGCGGCCGAAATCCATCCCGGCTTCAACACGCAATTCAATTACAACGACGGCTCCTGGTCGCCCAACCGCTATATGTCGGGTGGCCTCAACGGTCAAGCGGCCCTGCTATCGGTCGCCTACCAGTTCGAAACTTATAAAAAAGGCAAGAGCAAGAAGGCCCGCGGAGTCGTTCGCATTCCCGAGTGAAACTCGGGCTACGCCCTCGCGCTAGAGGGCTAGAGAGCTAGAAGGCTAGAGAGCTAGGAAGCTAGGGAGCGCCTGCGGCGCGCTAGGGTACTCGGGCTGCGCCTCGCGCTAGGAGGCTAGGGAGCGCCTGCGGCGCGCTTGGAAGCTAGAGGGCTAGGAAGCTAGAAGGCAATTGGCAATTGGACAGATCCCCAACAAACCAACCAACGTTCAAACCAACAAACAAAACGCTTAAACCCTTTATCCCTTTAACCCTTCTTACTCCACCGTAACCGACTTCGCCAAGTTGCGAGGTTGGTCCACGTTGCAGCCGCGTAAAACGGCTACGTGGTAGCTGAGGAGTTGCAAGGGCACCGTAGTCAACAGCGGGCTCAAGCAGTCCAGGGTGTCCGGAATTTCGATGATTCCATCGGATAGGGCGCGCACTTCGGTATCGCCTTCGCCGGTGATAGAGAGAACGCGGCCTTTGCGCGCCTTCACCTCTTGGACATTGGAGACGAGCTTCTCGTACATGTCGCCTTTGGGGGCCACAATGATGATGGGCATTTGCTCATCGATCAAGGCGATGGGGCCGTGCTTCATCTCGGCGGCAGGGTAGCCTTCCGCGTGAATGTAGCTGATTTCCTTCAGCTTGAGGGCGCCTTCAAGGGCGACTGGGAAGTTGTAGCCACGGCCCAAAAAGAGCGCATTCGTGGAGTCCACCATGTCCACGGACAATTCTTTGATAAGCGCATCTAGGCCAAGCATGGATTCAATCTTCCCGGGGATGGTGTCGATTTCTTGGGCGATTTCGGCGCAACGATTGGCCGATAGATGACCCTTAGCACGACCGATGTACAGCGCCATCAAGGTCAAAACGGTGACCTGAGCCGTGAAGGCCTTGGTGGAGGCGACGCCAATTTCGGGGCCTGCGTGGGTGTACGCACCCGCATGCGTCTCACGGGCAATGGACGAACCCACCACGTTGCACACGCCAAAAACCGTGGCACCCGCCTGCTTGGCCATTTTGATGGCCGCGAGGGTGTCTGCCGTTTCACCGGATTGGGAAATCGCGATGACGACGTCTTTGTGGGTGATAACGGGGTTGCGGTAGCGGAATTCGGAGGCGTATTCGACTTCGACCGGAATTCGGGCCAAATCTTCCAGGAGGTATTCGCCCACCAAGCCCGCGTGCCATGAGGTGCCACAGCCAATGATGAGAATGCGCTGCGCGTCGAGCAAAGACTCGGAAATAGCGTCCAAACCCGCCATTTTTACGACGCCCGTCTTGAGGTCGATGCGGCCGCGAACGGTATCGCGAATGCTCTTA